>CAYWLE010000141.1:0-5148 GCA_964458825.1 uncultured Oscillospiraceae bacterium
TACTCCAGCTCCCACTTTCTGTCAATAGCAATGGCATGCCAAGCAATAAGTTTCCCTTGTATTTTGCATGAAACAGAGGTATAATAGATATATTGCAAATAGAATATTGATATGCGAGGGATCTCAACATGAAAAAATTTCGCCCCTATTGCGCCGGTTTCATCGTGCTGTATGCGCTCTGTGCTCTCTGCATAGGCGATAGTGTGTATTCGCTGGTTTCTCAGGCGCGCGGCACAGCCAATGAATACATGAGCAGCTTCTCCCTCTTTAGCTACCTCATCGCCGCCATGGCCATCGTATATGTGCGGCTCTATGCCCAGTCCAAGGTAGTGGTCGGCGAAAAGACCATGCAGGTGGCCAACCCCGTGTATATCAAGCCGCAGGCGGGTGAGAAGCGCGCAATGTTCCTCTTCCGTCAGGGTGAAACGGATATCAAGCTCATGAACAAAACCTTCAACCTTGCCGACCTTGCCAAGTATGGCTACATCGAGGATCTGAACTACAGCCGCCTCGACGCCAGCGGCGTGGGTGAAAAGAACAAGCTCTTCCCCGTGCATGAGATCGCACTGGTGATGCAGGATGGCAAGCGCTACCACATGAACGGCGGTTATTACACCGCCAAGCAGCTCAAGGCCATGTTCCAGAAGGTTCAGACCGTCACCGGCATCGCCCCCACCGGCAAGCTGGCCGATCTGCTGAAGTAAGCTGCGGCGCCAGCCAACCATAACGAAGGCAGCCTGCGATGATAAAAATCGCAAGCTGCCTTCGCTTTTTATTTCTCCTGTTCCATGCAGACCATCAGAGCCGCAAGCGCCGCCTCCACAGCCTGCCTGCGCACCTGCATGCGGTCGCCGGGAAGGTGATGCTCCCACGTCTGCGCGCCGTTCCTTCCAGCCACGCCCACGAAGACCGTGCCCACCGGCGTCCTTTCGCTGCCGCCGCCGGGACCGGCCACGCCAGTGGTGGACACGCCCCAATCTGCGCCGCTGCGGGCGCGCACGCCCACAGCCATCTGCGCCGCACAGGCCGCGCTCACCACGCCGTCGGTATCCAGCGTTTCCTGCTTCACGCCCAGCAGCCGCACCTTGGCGGACTCTGCATAGGTCACATAGCTCTCGCCGATCACCTCGCTGGAGCCGGCATTGCCGATCAGCTCCGCCGCAAGCAGGCCGCCGGTCAGGCTCTCGGCAAAGCTCACCGTTTCTCCCCGCTCACGCAGCAGGCTAAAGGCAGATTGGGATACAGCCGACGCCGCCATTTCAAAAACACCTCCGCACATGCCAGAGCAGCCTTGCTCTGCGCTTATCAGTTCATTTTTATCAGAACATTATTATCAGAACATTTCCAGCCCGCCGAGGCGCATGTTGCCCCAGAGCCTCTCCTCCCAAGTGAAGCCGGCGTTCATCTGCGGATCATCCACCACGATGAACTGGCCGATATCCTCAATGGTATCATAATAATTGCTGCCGCCGCCGATGCGATCGGAGATGAGGGAGAGCTTGATCATGTATTCGCCCGCGCCCAAGCCATGCAGCGGGAAGCGGATGCTATAGGCATATTCCTTGCCGGCCTCCACATCGAAGGGACGGGTCTGGGTCATGCCGATGGGCACGGCCACGTTGGTTTTGAGGATCAGCCGCAGCCGCACGTTTCTCTCGTTCAGGTTGCTCTTGAAGCGGATGGAAAACTCCATATCGCCGTCCATCTGGTACTCCATATTGACGGAGTTGAGCACGGTGAGCTTGAGCATGCGCATGGTTTCGCCGCGGTTGCGGGGGCGGGGCATGGCGTTCAGGTCGCGCTCCACATCGCGATTGCCCGCGCCGCCATAAAGCTCGATGGCGCGGTCGGTATTTCCATCATAAACCAGCCTGCCGCGATCCAGAAACAGCGCCCGGCTGCACAGCTGGGACACCGTGCGCATATTATGGGACACATAGAGCACAGCGCGACCGGAGCGGGCCACATCGCTCATCTTATTCAGGCACTTCTGCTGGAAGGCAAGGTCGCCCACAGCCAGCACCTCATCGCAAACCAGCACGTCCGGCACCAGGTTTGCCGCCACGGCAAAGCCAAGCTTGACATACATGCCGGAGGAATAGCGCTTCACCGGCGTATCAATGAACTGGTCGATCTCGGAAAACTCCACGATCTCATCCATCTTTCGGGCGATCTCCAATCGGCTCATGCCGAGGATCGCGCCGTTGAGGTACACATTTTCCCTGCCGGTCAGCTCCGGATGGAAGCCCGTGCCAACCTCCAGCAGGCTCGCCACCCTGCCGTGGATGCGTATCTCGCCGGTGGTGGGAGCGGTGATGCGGGAGATGAGCTTGAGCATGGTGGACTTGCCCGCGCCGTTTCTGCCAACCAGCGCGAGGGTATCCCCCCGATCCACGCTGAAGGAAATATCCTCAAGGGCATTGAAAAGCTCGCCATCATGGCTGGTATTGACGCCGATCTTGCGGTTGGGATCCTCCTTGCCGCGCTTGCGGGCGATCCAGCTATTGATGTCCCTGTATAAATATTTGCCGCCGATCGCACCCAGCCGGTATTGCTTGGATACGTGATCGATTTCCAATAATCTCTCTGCCATAGCCTGAATATCCTCCGGTCAAACAGTGTCCATAAACGTCTTTTCCACCCGGGAGAAGAGCACCACGCCCAGCAGGAATACCAGTATCGTGACGGCGATGGACAGCCAGTAATAGTTCATATAGTAGCAGGGCGTGCCGAGGAATGCCGAGCGGAAAAGCTCGATCAGCGGCGTCATGGGGTTGAGCATATACACGCCCAGCAGCTGCGGATACTTCTGCGCAATCATGGAGGCTGGGTAGGTCACGGGCGTGGCATACATCCACAGGTGTACGCCGAAGCTCACCAGCAGGGCAAGGTCGCGGTACTTGGTGGTCAGCGAGGATACGATAATGCCAAAGCCCAGCCCCAGCATCGCCAGCTGAAGCAGCATCAGCGGCAGCATGGCAATGAGCTTAAAGTTTGGATGCACAATGGGGTTCGGCTGCAGGGCATAGTAGATCACGATGATTACAAACAGCGCAAACTGCACGAAGAAATTGATCAGCTGGGAAAACGCCGTGGAAATCGGCATGCACAGCCGGGGAAAGTATACCTTACCGAAGAGGTTTCTATTGCTCACAAAGGTATTGGAGGTGGTGGTCAGGCAATGGGAAAAATACTGCCAAGCCACATTGCCGCCCATATAAAACAGGAACTTGGGCATGCCGTCGGTGGGCAGCCCCGCAATATTGCCAAAGACCACGGTGAAGATCAGCGTGGTGAGCAGCGGCTGTATGACGACCCAAGCCGGGCCGAGTATGGTTTGCTTATAGATCAGCGTGAAATCGCGGCGGATCAGCATGCGTATCAGATCCCGATAGTGCCACAGATCGCGCAGGTTGATATCGAACCAACCGGTCTTGGGGCGGATGCGCGTCGTCCAGTAGCCGCCGCCATGGGATTTGGACATAGGTTCCTTCCTCCAATAAAAGCTGTTGTAGCTGGAAGCATACTTCCACCTTCTCATTTTATCATTTCTGCATGCGATATGCAAGGGTGCGGCGCAAGTTGCCGCTCCTGTCACAATTTCAGCATGGAAAATGAATTGCCATACAAATAAGAATCTGCTATAATAAGCTGGAGTTAGCATGGATTGGTTTTGCCATGCCACCCAGCAACCACCCAACCATCATCTATCGGAAAGGATATTATCATACATGACTACCCCCGATATCAACACCCCTGAAAAGAGCGGCAGGCTGCAATTTCGCATCGATATCATACTCACCGTGCTCTTTCTGGCAACCATCTTCGTCATGGGCATAATGACGCTGGTGAGCGACTTTGACGGCGTTTATGGCGCGGCCACCCACGTGTCCCGCCTCAAGGGCTACCTCGACGCCAGCTGGCAGGAGGCAAGCCTGATGGACAAGATCGAGGCCCGCGTCCGCTCCACCGATGATTACCTCGCCGAAAACATCTACATGGCAGACGAGCTTGGCTATCTCAATTCCTCGATGCAGTATGCCATCGGCAAGCGCGTGGTGAATACCGGCAGCAGCCAGATGATCACCCTCAACACCGGCCACCTCTTCGATCTGCAAAACTATGTAAGCATGGAGACCGCCGCCGGCAACATCCAAACCATGCAGCAGACCGTTCCCGCCGGCGTGCCCTTCCTCTATGTATATGAGCATCCCACCGTATATGATTATCCGCTCATGATGCCCGAGGGCTATGATGTGCTGGATCATTCCGAGGAAATCTATGCCGAGATCATGGAGCGGCTGACCGCCATGGATATCCCCATGCTCGACAGCCGCCAGATACTTACCTCCAGCGGTCTTGAGCTATCCGATTACCTCTATTACACCGACCAGCACTGGTCTACCCGCGCTTCCCTCATCATGGCGCAGGCGATCACCGCCCGGCTCCAGCAGGAGGGGCTCGATCTCGATCCCTCGCTTCTGGATATCTCCCAGTTCGAAACCCAAACCTTCCCCCAGCTCTTCATGGGCAAGTATGGTCAGCGCATCGGCACCGGCAACATCGCCCCCGATGATATCACCATCTACTGGCCCAAGTATGATACCAGCATCACCCGCTATACCAACTACTTGGGCGATATCTCCGAAACCACCGGCAGCTTCCGCGACAGCGTGATCCGCTGGAAATATCTGGAGCCGGACGCGGGCAAGAGCTACAATATCAAGGCTTACTTTGATTACGGGCTTACCGAAAACCACGATATCTATACCAACCCCTCCGCCCCGGACTGCACCATCCTGCTGCTGAAGGATTCCTTCAGCGCATCCATCGGCAGCTTCCTCTCTCTGGTTGCCGATTCCGTCTACAGCGTGGATCTGCGCCGCAGCGACCTGACCCTCGCCGAATGGATCGATGAATGCCAGCCCGACGCCGTGGTCGTCGCCTATTCCATGGGCATGCTCCGCGACGATGCCTACGAGTTCCAGTAAACTGACGTTGGTGAGGATGCTCAGGGGTTCCACCCCTGAAACCCCGCTCAAGGCTCTGCCTTGAGAATCCGCCTTTCTTGGGGACTTTGTCCCCAAACCCCCGCCAAAGGGAATGATTCCCTATCGTCGGCTGCCCCCTCGGCTGTCGCCGGGTCGC
>CAYWLE010000142.1:0-5135 GCA_964458825.1 uncultured Oscillospiraceae bacterium
GCAGTCGAACCCACCTGTGCTGTCGCTGGCTTGACCGAAGGCTCCCACTGCTCCGTCTGCGGCGCAGTGATCGTGAAGCAGGAGGTTATTCCGGCAACCGGCCATAGCCTGATCGGCGGCTACGATCCCAAGCAGCACGCCATCTCCTTCCACTGCACCAGCTGTGGCTACGTGAGGAAAGCCTCCTTCGCGTCCATCTTTTAACCGAAAATATACAATGCGAGCGCTGGTTTGGCTGAATAAGCCAAGCAAAGCCAAGCTTGACTGAAGGAACCAAGCCTATTTTGGCTGAATATGCCAAGCTCCAAGACCCTGCTGCGGCGGGGTCTTCTTTTGCCTTGGTGCGAGGGAGTGGATAATGTAAATTTTACAATGCTAATAGTTAATTAAATGGTTTAATTATATGCCATATATGCGAATAATGCTATAGCTTATTTCTTGAAAGTGTGCTATAATTATATATGTGTAATAGTCTGAGTAAGCCAACAAATGGGGGACTTTACCAACCAAACCAGATATAGAGGATTCATTTATTTTGAGAGGAGGATGAGCAATTGGTAGATTATACCAAGTACAGGTTGAAGGCGGCGGATGAGCTGGCTGGCATTTTTGCCGGTACGGACAAGATATTTGTTCTCGCCTGCAACAAGTGTTTCAAGGAATTTGATACGCTGGAAGAAACCGATTGCGCCACATTCGAAAAAATCGCATCGGAGCACGGCAAGGAGATTGTCGGAAGCGCCAAGCTTGATTTTTTGTGCAACAAGACCCAGACTGCGCGGAAGCTGAAGGATGCGATACCGGAGGATTGCCAGAGCGTATTCGTGATTTCCTGCGGTCTTGGCGTGCAGACCGTTGCAGATATGCTGGATAAGCCGGTGTTTGCGGCGGCAAATTCGCTGAACTATACCGGGCATCACGGCATGGCGCTCACCCATAAGGCCTGCGATGCCTGCGCCCAGTGCTACCTGAACATGACCGGCGGCATCTGCCCCATCGTGGATTGCTCGAAATCCCTGCTCAATGGTCAGTGCGGCGGTGCAAAGAACGGCAAGTGCGAGGTTTCTCCCGACAAGGATTGCGCTTGGGCGAAGATCCATAAAAAGCTGGAGGAGCAGGGTCGTCTGGAGGAGATGAAGCAGCAGAGCGTGCAGCTGCGGGATTACTCCAAGGTGAACTTCAAGGTCATCAGCGATTATGTGAAGGCCATCCGTGAGAATCGTCTGGAGGGTTATTACGGCGGCGTGCATCCCGTGGAAGGCAAGGAAGCCACCGAGTATATGCCGCTGGTTCGCTTCCCGGAGCCGGAGACCGTGGTCATCCCCCTCTCCATGCATGCAGGCGCGCCTGCCACGCCTATCGTGGAGGTTGGCGAGCATGTGGATATGGGTCAGAAGATCGGTGAATCCGCCGGCTTCATCAGCTGCACCGTGCATTCCAGCGTCAGCGGCGAGGTGATCGCTATTGAGGATCGCCCCCACTCCACCCGCGGAATGTGTCCCTCCATCATTATTAAGAACGATTTCAAGAATACCCTGCACGCATCCGTGCAGCCTGTCGCCGATCCTGATAGCATGACGCAGGACGATCTGGTTGCTCTGGTTCGTGAAAAGGGCATCGTGGGCATGGGCGGCGCAGGTTTCCCCACGAGCGTCAAGCTCAAGCCTGCCAAGCCTGTGGATACCATACTGCTCAACGGCTGCGAGTGCGAGCCGCTGCTGACTGCCGACCACAGGGTGATGCTGGAGTACGCCAACGATGTGATCCACGGTCTGAAGCTGATGATCCGCTGCGTTGGCGCGGAAAAGGGCATCATCGTGATCGAGGACAACAAGCCCGACGCCGTGGCGCTGATGCAGGAAAAGGTGGCTGGCATCGAGAACATCGAGGTTTGCGTCGCCAAGACCAAGTACCCGCAGGGCGCTGAAAAGATGCTCATCAAGCGGGTGATGGGTCGTCAGGTTCCTTCCGGCGGTCTGCCTGCGGATGTTGGCTGCGTGGTTGGCAATATCTCCACCACCAAGGCGATTGCCGATGCGGTAAAGACCGGCATGCCGCTCATCGAGCGCGTGACCACCGTCACCGGTCCGCATATTGCCAAGCCCGGCAACTTCATCGTGAAGATCGGCACCAGCGTGCAGGAGCTGATCGACCACTGCGGCGGCATCGTGGCAAAGGATACTGCCGAGGTTACGGTGAAGGCTGGCGGCCCCATGATGGGCTTTGTGCAGAACAGGCTGGACGTGCCGATCATGAAGGGCAGCAACGGCATCATCGCCATCGATACCGACCACACCGCCGAGCAGCCCTGCATCAAGTGCGGCCGCTGCGTGGATGTGTGCCCGATGGAGCTCAAGCCACTCTACTTCTCCAAGTATGCCGACGCGCAGAACTGGGAGGGCATGAAGGCGGAAAGCGTAATGGATTGTCTGGAGTGCAGGTGCTGCGAATATATCTGCTCCTCCAAGATCCCGCTGGTCAGCAAGATCAAGGCCGGCAAGGCGGCAGTAAGGGGGATGAAGTAATATGCTCATTACCGAACTCAAGGCGAAGGAAAGCCTTCGTTCTCTGATCTCCGGCAAGGTTTTCATCATCAACTGCCATGGTTGCCGCGAGGTACACTTTGCCGAGGCGGATGCGAATGCCTTTGAAAAGGAGCTTGTTGCCGAAGGCATCGTGACCGGCATTTTGACCACCGATTATATCTGTAATCCAGAGAATCTCAAGCTCCGTCTGGATGGCCACAAGGACGAGATCGACAAGGCAGACATGGTGCTGGTGTTCTCCTGCGGCGTTGGCGTGCAGACGGTCGCCGAGTATCTGGGCAACAAGAAGGTTTGCACAGCCTGCGATACCTATGCGCTGCCCGGCTTTCAGGGTGTGACGCCGCTGGAATATGATTGCAAGCAGTGCGGCGAGTGCTATCTCAACCTCACTGGCGGCATCTGCCCCATTACCGCCTGCTCCAAGAGCCTTGTAAATGGCCAGTGCGGCGGCAGCAAGAATGGCATGTGCGAGGTGGATCCCAGCATGGAATGCGGCTGGGAACGCATCTACCGCCGCCTGAAGCAGCTTGGTCGTCTGGATGCGCTCAAGTGCCCCGTACAGCTGCGCAACTATGCCACCGATGATGAAGTGAATCAGTAAACCAAATACGATCCATAGATTAGGAGTAATGCACAATGAGAATTTCTGATCGTTTTGAAGCCGGCGAATTTGTCGTTACCGCAGAAGTTGGCCCGCCGAAGGGCTTCCATCTGGAGCATCTGGTGGCTGAGGCAAAGGAATACCTGAGCGGCATCACCGCCGTAAACGTGACGGATAACCAGTCCTCCGTGATGAGGCTTGGTTCTCTGGCAACCTGCAAGATCCTCAAGGATGCGGGTCTGACCCCCATCTACCAGCTCACCTGCCGCGACCGCAACCGCATTGCATTGCAGTCTGACCTGCTGAGCGCCGCAGCGCTGGGCATCGATAATATCCTTTGCCTGACCGGCGATCACACCAAGATGGGCGACCATCCGCAGGCAAAGCCCGTGTTCGATCTGGACAGCGTTTCCCTGCTGCACACCGTATGCCAGCTGGAAAAGGGCGTCGATCTGGGCGGCAACGAGCTGGTTGGCGAGGCTCCGAAGTTTGCCAAGGGCGCGGTGGTTTCCCCGTGCAGCGACAGCGTGGATGCACAGCTTGCCAAGATGGAGCGCAAGGTAATGGCTGGCGCGGATTATTTCCAGACGCAGGCCGTGTATGAGCCGGAGAAGTTCATACAGTTCATGGAGAAGGCAAAGCAGTTTGGCAAGCCGGTGCAGCTGGGCGTGGTCATTCCCAAGTCCGCAGGCATGGCAAAGTACATGAACAAGAATGTGGCTGGCATCCATGTGCCGGACGACATGATTGAGGAGCTGGCTGCCGATAAGGAGCGTGCCAAGGCAGGCATCACCGGCGTGGAGATCGCCGCACGCATCATTAAGGCTTGCAGACCCTACTGCCAGGGCGTGCATATCATGGCGCTTGGCTGGGAAAGCAAGGTGCCGGAGCTGCTGAAGCTGGCAGGCATCTGAAATATCCAGATGCAGAATAGCTGACAGCGCCGCAGATATAATTCACAAACCCAAACCCCGTTTCCTGCTTGGACAGGCTTTGTCCAATCCGGGAGACGGGGTTTTTCTGCGCATGGGGCAGGGGAGGGGGGAGGATGGGCAGTATAAAATATACAGGCTTTCAACATTTGCTGCAGGGCAGTTTATTCTCAGTTGAAAAAGCTATCCCATAATAGGGTGTACAATCCATAAGGTATACGCCCAACAACAAAGGAAACCACAGGATAGGGATAGATCACAAAAGAAGGAGAGCTTAGGATGAACGAAGTAAAGAGCCCGAAAAAACCGCTTATATTCTATTATGGCGTTGTGCTGCTGGCGCTGGTGCTATTCAATGCGCTGGCCATGCCGCTGATCGCTGAGCGACAGATTTGCGAGGTGGACTACGGCACCTTCATGACCATGACCGAGGAGGGCCAGATCGGCAAGGCGGAGATTCAGGATGGCAGAATCGTGTTCACCGATAAGGAAAATACGGTCATCTACAAGACCGGTTTGATGAACGATTCCGGTCTGATCGAACGCCTGCACAAGGCGGGTGTGGAGTTTGGCAGCGAGATCGTGGAGGAAATGTCGCCGCTTTTGAGCTTCTTCGTATCGTGGATACTGCCGATAGCGGCGTTCGTGCTCATCGGGCAGTGGCTGTCCCGCCGCATGATGAAGAAGGCGGGCGGGGCAAATTCCATGATGTTCGGCATGGGGAAGAGCAATGCCAAGGTGTATGTGAAGTCCACGCAGGGCATCAAGTTTGAAGATGTGGAGGGCGTGGACGAGGCAGAGGAGAGCCTTCAGGAGATCGTGGATTACCTGCACGACCCGAAGAAGTATTCCGAGGTTGGTGCGGCCATGCCCAAGGGCGTGCTGCTCGTTGGTCCTCCTGGCACGGGCAAGACGATGCTGGCCAAGGCCGTGGCTGGCGAGGCGGACGTGCCTTTCTTCTCCATGTCCGGCTCGGAATTTGTGGAGATGTTCGTTGGCATGGGCGCGAGCAAGGTGCGCGACCTGTTCAAGCAGGCAAAGGAGAAGGCTCCCTGC
>CAYWLE010000143.1:0-5129 GCA_964458825.1 uncultured Oscillospiraceae bacterium
TCCAGATCCACCAGATGGTTGCCCACCTCGTCGGAGGGATAGCTGAGCATCAGCACAACCTTCTTTGCTCCCTTTGCAATGCCGCGCAGGCAGATTGCAAAGCGGTTGCGGCTGAGGATGGGGAAAATCACGCCGATGGTTTCGCCGCCGAGCTTGGTTCGCACGTCCTGCGCGATATTATCAACGCTTGCGTAGTTGCCCTGCGCACGGGCGACGATGGCTTCAGTCATGGCGACGATATCGCGGTCGCGAGGCTTTAGTCCATCCTCATTTATGGCTTCCCGGATGCATCCGGTAACGATCTCCGCCAGATCATCGCCGTTACGAATGATGGGAGCGCGGATACCCATTGACACAGTACCGATCATGCGACTCATATATCATCTCTCCTTTGCTGACCGAGCACTGCCGATCAGCTCAAATTTTCCGTATATATTATACAACAAGCCGGGCGCGCTGTAAAATTAAGTTTTTACGTAGTTCGTTTATTTTTTGCTTCAAAGCATGAAAAATCGCTGATTTTGGCTCAGAATGTGCTTGAGTCACGCTCATCACATCCATTTTTCCGAACTATTTTTCCGCATATTATATAAATCATTCGTGTATAACCATTCTGCCCGGCAGCACGGTTTCCCATTACAGCGCTGCCCTACAGGCAATAATAAAACGAATGTCCTTGGTTTTATCTTTGATCCAGATCAGGAGGTCATTTCTTATGCCACGCAGCGGTTTAAGCAGGGAGCGCGTCGTGGAGGCGGCTGCGCAGTGGATCGATCGCCATGGTGCGTCTGGCTTCTCCATGCGCGCCCTCGCCGAATCCCTCAATATCAAAGCAGCCTCGCTCTATAACCATGTGGAGAGCATGGATCGACTGAGGATCGATGTCTGCGCCTATGCGCTCCACCAGCAGTATGAGGCGCAGCAGCAAGCCATATCTGCTCTTTGCAGAGGCGACGCCATCGCGGCGCTCTGCCATGCCTATCGTGGCTTTGTCCGCCAGCATCGGTCGCTGTATTGGCTTATTATCAAATCTGCGGCGATGCTTCACGCTGCATCGTGGATCCCTTCCTTGCCGCGCTGGAAGATACGCCGCTCAACGACAGTGAAAAGGCGCACCGGCAGCGGGTACTTCGAGCCATGCTCCATGGCTTCGTGGCGCAGGAGGATGCCGGCTTCCTCTCGCACCTGCCAGCCGATCCGGAGGAAAGCTTCCGCACAGCCATTTGCTGCTATATCCACGCTCTAAACCACGCTGCGGCGCAAGCAAGCCAACCAAACCATGCAAACCACAGGGAGTAACCAAGCATGAACACCATCGCAGCCAAGGCAATGGATCGGGAGCGCCTATTTACCAGCATGCCTGTAAAGCGCGCCGTGCTGTCCCTAGCCGTGCCAACCGTCATCAGCCAGCTCATCGCCGTCGTTTATAATATGGCGGACACCTTCTTTATCTGTCCGCTGGGCGCCGACGGAGCAACCACAGCCTTCTACGGCTCCTATCTTTTCTGGACGGTGTGCATCGGCGCAGCTCCCACGGTGCTCAATGCCGCTGATCCTGTCCCTTCTGCGCAAGGGCGGGCTGGATATCCTGCTGTTGCTGCTCCTCAACCGGCTTTTGGGCGTGCGGGGCGTCGCTTGGCAACCCCGCATTGCAGATCTGTCCGCCCTCTGCGTGTCCGTCGCGCTGGTTCTCCCCCTATCTGAAGACCCTCGCGAATAAACCAAGCCGATTCCATAGCCAGCCGCGACAGCCAAACCAAAACCATGCAAGCAGGAAAGCA
Source organism: uncultured Oscillospiraceae bacterium (assembly GCA_964458825.1). GTDB lineage: Bacteria > Bacillota > Clostridia > Christensenellales > Aristaeellaceae > SFTH01. The sequence continues at coordinate 1,782 of CAYWLE010000143.1, forward strand.
CGCTGAGGCTTTCCTGCCTATGTTTCTGCCATACAAAACGAAAGCGGGTAGAATGTAAAAACAAAATCCCTTGAAAACGCTGTGTCTTCAAGGGATTTGCTTTGGTGCCGGTGGCCGGACTTGAACCGGCACGGATAAACCGTCGCATTTTGAGTGCGATGCGTCTGCCATTCCGCCACACCGGCATGCCTGTTTATTATAACCTATAGAAGCAGAAAATGCAAGTGTTTTGCAAAATTTTGTCCGCCGATCCAGCCAAGCACAGGCAAAGCTCCAGCCTGCCCGCATCAATAAGCGAGCAGGCTGGAGCTTTGTATTTTACTCAACCACGGACATGTATGCATCATATACATAGCCAATCCTGCCGTCCTCCAGCGAGAAGCGCAGGAAATCATTCTCCAAGGCGCTGATGCGTTCCTTGTCGCCCATGTTCAGCGTGCCAATGATCTCGCCATCCGCGCTAGGCTCGCTGCGAACATTCAGCTTGGCAGCGGTGCAAACCATGGTCTGCGGGAACTCCGGGGTCAGGTAGTTGTCCCAAATATAGGCAGTCTTGCCGTTGTATTCGCACTCATACCACTCGGTATTGAGCACATTGCCCGTCACATGCACATAATCACCCATATGCACCCTGCCCAGCACCTTGCCGGCAGTGGAGGGAGCCGTGCGGATGTTTACGGAATTTGCATCCGTCACCACCATCATCATATCCAAGCTGCGTACATGCATGTTCTCCGTGCTGTCCTGCACATATCTGTCCGCAGGAACCAGATAGCTGGCATACACATAGGCGTCCATATTCTGATACTCAATCTTGTACCACATGCAGTCCGGGCATTCGCCAACCACATAATATTTCTCGCCGGGTGCGGTCTTGCCATAGATCACGCCGAAGGGAGACTGGCGAATCATGGCTCGCGCAGTTGCCACATAGGTTTCACCAACGGGAATCAGCTCGTCGTCGCTGTAGCTGGAATAGGAGCTGGTATGCTCATAGGGATTGTAACCCTTGCTGGTCACGCTCTGCTCGATATCGCCGGGCATCGCCATGGCACATGCCTGCATAGCCAGCGTCAGAATCAGCGCAGCCGCCAGCGCCATCAGACCTTTATTCATCTTCATCTCTATTTCTCCTTTTTTGTGTTTAAGCTCCGTCAAAAAGCCGCTTGCCAGCCTTATTCCTCCGCAGCTTCATAGCCGAAGCTTGCGCGAATATGCTCCCGTGCCGCCGTCATTTCAGGATAGCCATAGAAGAAATTGATCTTCTGCGCAGCGAGGGAATCCCCCTCCTGCCGGGAACCGATCACAAACTGCATGAAGCACTCGGCAATATCCTCAAATACGCCGCCGGTGCCTGCATATTCATTCACGAAATCCTCGGGATGCTCATAGAAGTCCCGCTGCTTGCCTTCGGCATAGAAGGCGTCGTAGAAGGCACGCATGTAGGAATCCTCGCGGTAGATATCCATGTCGGCGTAGCTCGCCGTTTCGCTCAGGCTATCCAGCTGGAGTTGACCCGCATTCAGCGTCAGCGCATGTCCATATTCATGCACCGCCGTGGCAAGGAACTTGCTCTCGTCCACGAAGCTGCCGTCGGCATTGAAAAAGTCGTTCTTGTCAATGCGCACGCTGAAGCTGTCGGACTTCATCATGTCGTCCGCCGTGCAGGAGCCAAGCACATAGCTGTAGCCGTCCGTCCAAGAGATCACGTTCTTTACGTAGCTATCCTCCTCGGGAACCAGCCGCTGCACAGCCTTCAGCACGGCGATATCCGCGGCATCGCCCGCAGCAGCCTCGGCAGAGGTATGGATATCATAGACCTGAATATCCTCGCCCACGTTAAAGTGCATGTAGGAGATAACCTCGATCACCTGCTGACCATCATCCTCTCCGATGAGGTACTGGCGCAGGGAGGGATTCTCCGCCATGGAACCGCTGCCCCACTGGGCGGCGCCGCCCTCGAAGATCTCTGGCTCGCCAAGGGTACCTGTCAGCAGCTCAGCAAGCGCTTCGTCGGTCAAGCCAAGCGGCGCAGTGCGGATCAGCACGCGATCCAGCGTCAGGGTATCCTTGCGATAGATGAAATCCGTCTCCAGAGGCTCCCAGCCGAACCAGCGGGCGTTCACGATATAGTGGGATTGCTCGTAGCCGAACTCACCCATCTCATCCTTTTCAAAGGTACCTGCCGCACCGAGCTTCACTGCCACATCCTGCCGGTTCACGCCAAAGAGGATCGGCGTGTTGTTCAGTATCTCCACGGAGCCTGCCTCGGCGGTCATGCTGCGTGCATCCGCAAGCAGGGAGCCGGTTTCCTCGGATGCGATATCGCGTATCACCTGCTCCACCACCCTGCCGGTATTAACCGCCATATCCATGTCAATCGTGCTGATATTATCGATGAAGCGGTGGTTCTCCGCCTCGCCAACCTTCTGCTGGGCAACCATCACGGCGGGGATCCCTGCAAAGGCGAAGGAGGCATGGTCGCTGGCGGCGTCCCGCTCAAGCTGCCAAGCCGCGCCGGTGATCTCCTCCGAGGCCGTCGCCAGCAGCTGACCCAGCAGTTCCTCATTGCCAAAGGCGGTAGAGATCGTATCTGCACTGCTCCTGTAGTGACCGATCATATCGATCTGGATAACGCCGATGATGGCGTCCTTCTCCCGCTGCGTGAGCGCCTCCACATAGGCTGCGGAGCCGCGCAGACCCTCCTCCTCAGCACAGAAGGAGATGAAGCGAAGCTCGGTATCGGTATCCACATCCTTAAGCACCCGTGCCAGCTCCATCAGCAGCGCCTGACCGGAAGCATCGTCGTTTGCGCCGGTGGTGGCTTCCTTGCTGTCGTAGTGGGCGGAAATGATCAGAATATCGCCGGTGGGGCTGAGGTTTGGCTGCTTCACAGCGATGATGTTCTCCGCCTCGGTACTTGCCTGCTTGCCCTTGGCTTCCTCGGTAAACTGGAAGCTCTGGCGCTGCACATCATAGCCATATTCCGCAAAGCGAGCGGCGATCTCGTCCGCCGCCTGCTGTGCCTCGGGCGTGCCTGCCCAGCGGAAGCGCTGGGTGAGTTCCACAAGAGTCTGGCGGTAGCTTGCCGCATCCAAGCCCTCCTGCGCAATCGCTGTCGCGCTCATGCCCAACGCCATGGCAGCCAGCAGGCACAGAGCGCGGCAAGCACGCCTTCTCCACATGCCGCAGCCAGACGCAGACCTGCGCCGCATATGCTCGCTATCCTTCATCTTCATAAACCATTCCTCCTAAGCCAAGCTTCAATTTGCATACATACTCCGTCCATTATACTACAAAATGTGCAGCTTTGCAACAAAATACACCTGCTTTTGACCAATCACAGGT
>CAYWLE010000144.1:0-5047 GCA_964458825.1 uncultured Oscillospiraceae bacterium
TGACCACATAGTCCACATCGCGCTTCATCATCTTATGGGCGCGCAGGGCGGAGAGAACATGATGGTAAAGCTCCTGATGTTCGGGATCGGTGAGGTTATCCACCTGGAAGAAAGCCTCGGCTTTCTTCACGCCATCCTCGGTGAGGGAGATGGTTTTTTCCTTATCGTCCTTGATGAAGTCGCCCGGTTCAAGGACGTTGCCCTCCTTATCCTGCTTGCATTCCTTCAGACCGCGAGCAACGAACTGGTTGGCGAAGGAATACATCTCCGTGCTCTTTTCGCCGCGGCCGGAAATGATCAGCGGCGTGCGCGCCTCGTCGATGAGGATGGAGTCCACTTCATCGACGATGGCAAAGTGCAGCTCGCGCTGGACGAGGTTTTCTTTATAAGTGACCATATTATCGCGCAGGTAATCGAAGCCGAACTCATTATTGGTGCCGTAGGTGATATCCGCGGCATAGGCCCTCTGGCGCTCCTCGGAATCCAGCTCATGCACGATCAAACCCACGGACAGGCCGAGGAAGCGATAGAGCTTGCCCATCCACTCGCTCTGGAACTTGGCGAGGTAATCATTGACGGTGACGATATGCACGCCCTTGCCCGGCAGCGCGTTGAGCACGGCGGTCAGGGTGGCGGTGAGGGTCTTGCCCTCGCCGGTCTTCATCTCGGCAATGCGACCCTGGTGCAGCACGATGCCGCCGATGAGCTGCACATCAAAGGGACGCTGACCCAGCACGCGCACCGCAGCCTCGCGGGTCAGGGCAAAGGTTTCGGGCAGCAGTTCATCCAAGGATGCGCCGCTCTGGGCGCGCTCACGAAGCTGCCGCACCTTTTCGCGAATCTCATCATCGCTGAGCTTCTGCATCGCAGGCTCCATGGCGTTGATCTTATCTACAATTTTGCGAATCTTCTTCAGTTCCCCTTCATTGGAACCGGAAAGCATCTTCTTCAAAAAATCAAGCATATTTGACCTCCAAGGTTGATTCCGTGCGCAAAGCAGCAAAGCCCCCTTCTTCAGGCTTCTATATTTACGCATTATACAGTATAGCACAGGTTAGGCTGGTTTGACAAATATTTATTTTCCGAGTTTACGGGAGGACGCTCAGGGAAACGCTTAGGGGTGCCGCCCCTATGACCCCGGCAGGGGAAATGATTTCCCCTGCACTCCTCGCATAAACCGTGCTATGCGCACGGTTTTGAATTAAATTATAGACTCCCTTGTGCAAAGGAAACTATCAGCGCAGCTGACTGAGGGATTGTCGTCCATTTCAGAGGGAACGGCAGGGGCGCTGCCCCTATGACCCCGCTCAAGGGTGTGACACCCTTAAGAATCCCCATATTAACCGTGCTATGCGCACGGTTTTAATTTTATATATTTCAAGCCCTGACATAGTCAGGGCTTATGCGGGGTTTCCAAAGGGAATCATTCCCTTTGGCAGGGGTTTGGGGGCAGCGCCCCCAAGAAAAAGGGTATGGGGCAAGACCCCTTGCGTGACCCCGTAAGCTCAGCCCTTGCGGTAGTTCTGGAGCATGGAATTTTTGAGCATCCAGAGGCTGTCGGAGAGGTCAACCTTGTAGACGTGGGGGTTGAGCAGGCGCTTGTACTGATCCCAGAAGGTATCCAGATCCTCGCGGCAGTGCTGCTGGATCTCGGAGAGGGAGGGCGACTGATACACACATACGCCATCCTTGAAGATGGGCACCTGAAGCTCCTTCATGCTGTAGTCGGCGAGGGTCATGCTCTTCCATGTGTTGACGGGATCGTAGATGGTCAGCGGGCGGCTGGTATCATATATTTCATGCTCGAGGGCGATGAGGTCGGCCACAGCCTTGCCGGTGGCATTGTCATAGAGTCGGTAGAGGCGCTTGATGCCGGGATTGGTGATCTTCATGGGGTTCTCGGATACCTTCATCTTGGGGATCACGCGGCCACCCACCGTTTCGGCGGACATCTTGTATACGCCGCCGAGGGAGGGGCAATCCTCGCTGGTGATGAGCTTGGTTCCCACGCCCCATGTATCGATGCAGGCGCCCTGGGACTTGAGATCGCGGATGAGATTTTCATCCAGATCGCCGGAGGCACAGATGATGGCGTTGGGGAAGCCCGCCTCATCCAGCATCCTGCGAGCCTCGCGGCTGAGGTAGGCAAGGTCGCCGGAATCCAGGCGGATGCCCTTTGGCTCGTAGCCCTTTGCCCGCAGCTCGTTGAACACAGTGATGGCGTTTGGCACGCCGCTGCGGAGGGTATCATAGGTATCCACGAGCAGCAGGCAGCTGGTGGGAAACATTTCGGCATAGCTGCGGAAGGCGGATAGCTCGTCCGGGAAGGACATCACCCAGCTGTGGGCATGGGTGCCTGCGATGGGAATATTATACATCTCGCCGGTGAGCACGTTGCTGGTGCTCTGGCAGCCGCCGATGATGGCTGCACGCGCGCCATAGATGCCCGCGTCGGGGCCCTGTGCGCGGCGCAGACCGAACTCCATCACCGTGCCGCCCTCGGCAGCCTGAACCACCCGGCTTGCCTTGGTTGCAATGAGGGTCTGGTGGTTGATAATGTTGAGCAGCGCCGTTTCCACCAGCTGCGCCTCGAAGATGGGCGCTGTAACGCGGATGAGCGGCTCATTGGAGAAGACGATGGTTCCCTCCGGCACGGCATAGACATCGCCATGGAAGCGGAAATCGCGCAGCTCGGCAAGGAAATCCTCATCGAAGATATTCAGGCTGCGCAGGTAGGCAAGATCCTCCTCCTCGAAGCGGAGGTTCTGGAAATAGTCGATCAGCTGCTCCAAGCCAGCCATGATGGCGTAATGCGTGCCCTCGCCCTTGCTGCGGTAGAACATATCGAAGGTGGCGAGGTTATTGCGCATGCCGGTTTTATAGTAGCCGTACATCATGGTGAGCTGATAGAGATCGGTGAGCATGGTCAGGTTTCTCATGTTTGCGGCACCTCACTTATGTTTATGCGGCGGGAGCGTTCCTCCCTGCCGCTATGGTTTTTATGGTTGCTCGATATGGTTGCTCTAAGGATGCTTCGGGGGAAGGATATAGCTCAGCGCGGCCTCTGCAAGCAGCAAAAGCGCCCAGAGGAGGCTGAAAATATCCAGCTCGGCATGGAGAGCCAGCATGCATGCGGTGGGAATGAGCAGAAGGCTGCTCCACTTCCGTCTGCGCAGGAAGAGCAGCATGGATACGGTCAGCAGGGCGATGAGGCTCAGCAGCTGGCTGACCCGGAAGGAGCCGAGATAGAGGCTATCCGTTCGCAGGCCCTCCACCAGAAAGCGCTCGAGGGCATAGAGGAAGGCATAGGCGAGGAAGAGATCGCCCCGCCTTTGAAACCAGCGCCTTCCCTCGCCCACAAGCAGCAGCAGGCAGATCAGCCCGCACCAGAGGGACTCATAGAAGAAGGCCGCATAGTGCCAGCCGCTGCCTTCAATATAGGTTGCGACGGGAAAGAACCGGAGCGCGGCACTTTCAACCAAGCCGCCGTAAGCCTCCTGATTGAGGAAATTGCCCCAGCGACCCAGCGCCTGACCAAAGGCAAGCCCGGGGGCGAGCAGATCGGCGATGGCTGGAAAGCCGATTTTCTTTGCCTTAGCATAGATCAGCGCCGCCGCCGCGCCGCCCAGCACGCCGCCATAGATGGCAAGGCCGCCCAGGCGGAGGTTGAATATCTCAGCGGGATGGAGGCGGAAGTAATCCCACGAAAAGAGCACATAATACAGCCTTGCGCAGAGGATGCCCGCGGGCACGCAGAGGAGGGCAAGGTTGAGCGTGGTATCCTTCGGAAGAGCCAGCCTGCCCTCCCGCCGGGCACAGATCAGCACCGCGCCCAGCACGCCCAGCGCGATGAGCACGCCATACCAGCGGATGGAAACGCCCAGCAGCGTAAAGCCGCTGCGAGTAATATCAAGCATGGCAAACCTCCAGAATCTTTACCCATTATAATCATTTTGGCACGAAATTGTCAATACATCTGCATTGCACACGCCTTGAATATCGGGTATAATACAAAATAGGCTTTTCATTGGTGCCTTTATGCCCTTTTGCAAGGGTGTGAAGGCGGAAGCAAGATTTATTTACGTTCGGAGCGTGTGGCCTATGCGCAGGAAAAAGCGGGTTACGGGAAGGTTTTACATCTTCCTACTGATCCTATTGGCGATCGCATTTCTGCTTGTGCGACCCTATCTGAATTTGGGCAGCAAGGAAGCGGTCATCATGCAGGCGACCTCTGAGTTCTCCCAGATGATGGACTGCGCCATCATACGCGACGAGCAGGTGATAACCGCCGAATCCGCCGCCCGGGTGGAGTACATCGCCCCGGAGGGCACGCTGGTGAACCAAGGCGATACCGTGGCCTATGTGTACACCGCAGGTTACTCCGAGGGGCTTTTGCAGAAGCTGGAGAACACCCGCAGCCAGATTCAGGATTACCACAAGAACCAGATCCTCAACAACATAAAGGATGCGGATCTGGAAAGATACGATACCATCGTGGATATGATGGTATTGGAGTTCAAATCTCTGGTGAACCACCGCTCCAGCGGCAGCCTGCTGACCGCGGCGCAGCAGCTGGAGACGGCCATGGTGAACCGGCAGGAATACCTGCGGCAGAATAAGCGCGAGGACACCAAGCTCTCCAAGCTCTACGATGAGGAAAATACCCGCCTGACGAGCATACAATCGTGGCGCAAGGTGGAGGCTGCGGCAAAGAGCGGCGTGGTATCCTTCTATACCGACGGCTACGAGGCGGCGCTCTCTCTGGACAGCCTATCCTCGCTGACGGATGCGGATATCCGCACGGTGCTTGCTGGAGGCAGGCTGGGCGAGAGCAGATCCGGCAAGACCACGGACGTATACCGGCTGGTGAACCAAGACAGGTGGTATGTAGCGCTCATCAGCGACGCCAAGAGCTGGAACCCCGTGGTGGGGCAGCAGTATTACTTGCAGCTGGAGGGCTTTGAGGATCTTTCCTTTACCGCCTATGTAACCAGCGTGCAGCACAATTTGGCGATATTTGAGATCAACGATCCCATCGGTCCGCTGA
>CAYWLE010000145.1:0-5014 GCA_964458825.1 uncultured Oscillospiraceae bacterium
CCTTTACGCTCTTCCAAACCTCTTCAGACATGGGATGGTTGTCATTCTTGAACTCGTCAGAAGTCCACCACACGGTATCCTTGGAGTTTTCGTCCATGACGATGTACTTATCCTTGGGGGAACGACCAGTGTAGATGCCGGTCATTACGTTCACTGCGCCCAGCTCGGTGAGCTGACCCTTCTCGTAGCCTTCCAGTGCGGGATTGGTTTCCTCGGCAAAGAGCACTTCGTAGGAGGGATTATACACGATCTCGGTAGTGCCGGTAATGCCATACTTTGCAAGGTTGAGTTCTGCCATTTGATGCTACCTCTTTCTAAAAGAATTCTGTATCACTTTCGGCTGCGCAGCGTGATGCAACGCCTCTGTGCAAGCCAAGGTACCAGTAATATCATGATACACTAGAGAGTCAATAAAATCAACAGAATTTGCGAAAAATTACAAAAAACTTTCCTTCCATCTGCCCTCATTCGACCATACGCTGCCGCACTTGCCTGAATGAACGGCTGTTTTGCTGCACGCTTTGCCAATTAGAAAGAGGAAATGGCTGCAATGGAATCGAATGCATGCAGCTATACTTTGCAAAATAGCGACTATACATCTAAATAAGCAGCGCCCGGAGAAAGGATCTGTGCCTTCCCCGAACGCTGCCAGCGTGTTTGGTTGGTAGGTTATTGGTTCATATCATTTTGCTTCCGCCTGACCGCGCTGCATTGCACAGTACAGCTCGACCATCTGCTCAAGGCTCAGCGCCTCTCCCCTCACCTGCGGCGGAAGCTGCGCAGCCTCGATCAGGGCGGCGGCACGCTCCTGCGGCATGGAATAGACAGCCTTGAGATTGTTGAGCAGGGTTTTTCTGCGCATGTGGAAGCAGCAACGCACCAGCTTGAGGAAGGCTGCCTCATCTTCCTCCGGCAGCAGTCGTTCCTTATGCAGGCTGATGCGGATAAAGCAGCTATCCACGTGCGGCGGCGGATCAAAGCGCTGGGGCGGTACATCCTCCAGAACCTCGCAATCGCCAAAGTAGCGCACAGTGGCAGCAAGAGCGCCCCAGTTCTTTGCGCCGGGCTGGCTCATCAGGCGCTGCGCCGCTTCCTTCTGCACCATAACGCATATGCTGTCCGGCAGAGGGCGGGTATCGAGCATCTTCAGTATGAGGTCGGCGGTGATGTAATACGGCAGGTTGGCGATCACCCTGTAAGCGCCGCCAAAGCGCTCCGTGACAAGCCTGCCAATATCCGCACGCATAGCGTCGGCAAAGATGATCTTGCTGTTCTCATAGCCATCCAGAACCTCCTGAAGCACGCCGGAGAGCTTCTCATCCATCTCGATGGAAAGCACCCTGCCTGCCCGGGCGGCGATCAGCGCGGTCATCACGCCGGGACCGGGACCAATCTCCAGCACGTTGTCCTCCGGGTGGAGGTCGGCAAGCTCCAGCAGTGAGGCGAGGAAATCATCATCCAATATGAAATTTTGACCCAGCGAGTGTGCAGGACGAAAGCCGTGCTTTTCCAGCGCGACACGCGCCCGCAGACCCGCAGAGAGCGCTTGGCTAGCCATAATTTACTTGGTGCCGAAGAGGCGGTCGCCAGCATCGCCAAGGCCGGGAACGATGTATTTATGCTCGTTGAGGTGATCATCGATGGCTGCGATATAGAGATCCACGTCCGGGTGTGCGTTCTTGAGCGCCTCCACTCCCTCGGGACAGCCAACCAGACACATCATGGTAATCTTCTTGCAGCCGCGCTGCTTGATAAAATCGATGGCTGCAATGGCAGAGCCGCCGGTTGCCAGCATGGGATCCACCACGATCAGCTCTCTCTCCTGCACGTCCACAGGCAGCTTGCAGTAATACTCCACAGGCATGTGGGTTTCGGGATCACGATAAAGACCGATGTGGCCAACCTTTGCAGATGGAACGATATTCAGCACGCCGTCCACCATGCCAAGACCAGCACGCAGGATGGGTACGATGCCCAGCTTGCGGCCGGCGATGACCTTGGAGCGGCACTTTGCCACGGGGGTCTCGATCTCAATCTCCTCCTGCGGCAGGCCGCGGGTGACTTCGTAAGCCATCAGCATGGATATCTCCTCCAGCAGGTTGCGGAAATCCTTGGTGCTGCAATCCTTCTGACGCATCAGAGTGAGCTTATGCTGAACGAGGGGATGATCCACCACATATACGTTTCCCATTTTCAAACCTCCATTATTCGAACGCAGCTTGCTCCGCCGCGCTTGCTATCAAAGAAAATTATACCGTATTTTAAGCAAAATTACAACATGATGATATGTAAAACATGAAGATATACAAAATAGGAAGAAGGCAGCCTTTCAGCTGCCTTGCTCCCAGTTATAACATATTTGACATTAGAGCATGGTTCCTGTAATAATATGCTGCTCAATCCTTATTTCAGCTCTATCGTAAAGCGCTGCGCCGGATCGCTGGTCTCCATCATGCGCTGATAATAATTATTGGACGATTCCAGCTGTCTCTTCGGCGCGGCAGGCTTGACGAAGGTGATGGCGCTTACTTCCTCAGGCAGAGGCATGCCGCTGATGCTGACCAGCCATCGTCCGTGCCTATCCGCGCCGTCATCGCTCATTTGCGTAGTGGACATGCTGAGGGCGTAATCCGCGTTGAGAGGCGCGTTGTTCTGGTCAAGTAGTATAAGACCCAGACCGTCGAGATAGGTGCCATCGCATCGCTGCGTCTCAATGATGTATTCAATGCTGGTAGAGGCCGTGTCGATGGCGAGCGTCTCCAGCGTAACCCTTGCGTCGCCAAGCTCGTAGCTGCGCGGCGCATCCAGCACAAAGCGTGGCGCGTCGGCATGCGCTGGTTCGATATCCAGATTCAGTTCCAGCACGGCAAGTTCCCTGAAGCAGCCGGACTCCACAAGCGCAGCCTCATTGGCCTCATCAAAGTCCATGCCGGACTCCACAAGCCGCTCAAGCGCCTCGTTAAAGGCAGCGTAGCCGTCGATGCGCGTAAGCTGCGTGCTCGTTATGCCGATCTGCCGCCCGGTCTCAAGCCCGCTAACCAGCGCTTCATCCTCAAGCAGATCCCAGCTGTCCGCTGTCGCAAACTCCTCAGCTTCCAAATCCGTCTCATAGGCGCGGACGACGAGCCTCGCATGCACGCTGCCGCTCAGCGCCTCGGCATAGCCCACATCCAGGTATCCGCTGTACGCAGGTGTTTCCTTCGTCAGGCGCACAAGCTGGTTATCCCCCACCTCGCCGGAGCTGCTCGCTCCCAGGTTGCCGCCCGCACTGTTTTCCGCGGTCTTTGCGTCGGCAGCGCTGGCGTAGCTGATTTCATAGTCAGTTGTATAGTACACGGGCGTGTCGCGCTCGGATGACACTGTCCAGCCCATGTGCAGGCTGTTCTGGTCAAAGAGATATTCGTCCATGTTCACCGTTCGAGCCTGACAGAAGGTGAAACAGAGTCAAAGCAATGCCGAAGCTCGCGCTCAAAATCGGCATGGTTCCTGCGACAGTCATTCTGTCCCATCATCTCTCCTCCTCTTCCTCGAGCATGGTTTTGAGCTTCTCGCGGCCACGGCGCAGCCGGGTGCGTATGGTGGTTGGCTTCTCGCCGAGGATGCGCGCAATCTCCTCGGTGGACAGCCCCTCGTAGTAGTGCAGGTATATCGCTGTGCGATACCTCTCCGGCAAACGTCGGAGCGCGCCCCGCAGCGCCTCGCCAGTAACCTCTTTCGCGCTGCTTTCCGGTGGATCAAAGCCCTCCGGCATGGGTCGCACCAGCCGCCGCCACGCACTCTTTACAAGGTTTATGGAGGTATTGCAGGCTGTGCGGATAAGCCACGCCTTCAGGTGCTCCTCGCTGTCAAGTGCAGGCTGTCTGGCAAAGAGGTGAAAAAAACCTCCTGATACACGTCCTCCGCGTCGGCCCGGTTTCCGGTACGCGCGTAGGCAATGCGATACACCATGTCGGAATAGCGCTGTATTATTTCGTGAACTGCTTCGCTCGTACGCAGCGAAGATTTCTGCATGCCCGCCACCTCCTTTCTCCTTTAATACAAGAGAAACGTTCAAAATGTTGCATGCCATTTCAAATAAATAATACTGATTATATCATATCAATCATATCATTGATAAGCATAAATGGCTTCATGAAGCAGCAAAAAGGCAGCCTTTCGACTGCCTCAGTGGGTTTCCATAAAATGAATTAGATTTCCGGTATGAGCACTTCCTCGTGGTGAACCACGATTTCGCCATTTTCCACATCCACGATGAGCCTGCTGCCGTCCGGCACAAATTCACGAATGAGCAGCTTGGCAATGGCCGTTTCCACGCTACGCTGGATGAAGCGCTTCAGCGGACGTGCGCCGTAGGCGGCATCATAGCCGTTTTCAATGATGAAGTCCTGTGCAGCCGGTGTAAGCGTCACGCTGAGCCTGCGCTCGGCAAGCCTGCTTTCAAGTCCATGGATCATCAGAGCCATGATCTTGGTGATCTGCTCCTTGTTCAAGGGGGTGTAGAGCACGATCTCATCCAGCCTGTTGAGGAACTCCGGTCTGAACTGCTGCTTGAGCAGAGCATCCACCTGCGCCCGTGCCTCATTGCTTAGGCTGCCGTCCGGCTGGATGCCCTCCTGAATATAGGAGGAGCCGAGGTTGGAGGTGAGGATAATAATGGTATTCTTGAAATCCACGGTGCGGCCCTGCGAATCGGTGATCCGACCATCATCCAGCACCTGCAAGAGGATATTGAACACATCGGGGTGCGCCTTCTCCACCTCGTCAAAGAGCACCACGGAGTAGGGATGGGTGCGCACGGCCTCGGTCAGCTGACCGCCCTCCTCGTAGCCCACATATCCGGGAGGCGCTCCAACCAGCCGGGACACGGAATGCTTTTCCATGTATTCGGTCATATCGATGCGGATAATGTTCTTCTCGTCGTCAAAGAGCGCCTGTGCCAGCGTCTTAGCAAGCTCGGTTTTGCCCACGCCCGTGGGGCCGAGGAAGAGGAAGGAGCCGATGGGGCGGTTGGGAT
>CAYWLE010000146.1:0-4930 GCA_964458825.1 uncultured Oscillospiraceae bacterium
TGATGAGGAGATTTGGGAAGCCATGACCGAAACCATCATCGAGGCTGGCTATGAGGGTCGCGCTGGCATCCAGATGGATGTTGCCACCGATACCTACCACAACAAGGAGGATGGCAAGTATTATGGTCTGTTCAGCAATAAGCCTATGACTAAGGATGAGCTGTATAAGTTTTACATGGCCATGATCGAAAAATTTCCCTTCGTCATCCTTGAGGATCCCTTCAATGAGGATGATTACGAAACCACCGCAGCCTTCACCAAGGAGAGCGGCATTCAGGTGGTTGGCGACGACCTCTTCACCACCAATCCCGAGCGCGTGGCGCATGGCGTATCCGTGGGCGCGGCAAACACGGTACTTCTGAAGGTCAATCAGGTCGGCACCATCTCCGAGGCTCTGGAAATGATCCAGTATGCCTATAAGTATGGCTACGCAGTTATGCCCTCCGATAGCCGCGGCGAGGGTGAAACCATTGGCGACTACGCCGTGGGCATCAATGCCGGCTCCATCCGCGAGTGCGGCATCGGCCCCCGCGCCAACCGCCTGCTGGCGATCGAGGAGGAGCTGGGCGCAAGCGCCAAGTTCATCGGCGCGGCAGGTCTGAAGGGCTTCCGCAATCAGGAACGTGCAAAGAAACTGAGCAGAAAGGGATAAGATATGTACAAGCAGTATTATGATGGTAAGCTGGTAGATGGCCTCGGCAAGCCCATGGACGTTATCAATCCCGCCACCGGCGAGGTGATCGGCACGGTTGGCTGTGCCACCGCAGAGCAGACCCGCGAGGCGCTGGCAGCTGCTGAGCGCGCACAGAAGGCATGGGCAAAAACCTCTCTGGATGAGCGCATCGATTGGATGCTCAAGCTCCGCGAGGCATGCCTGAAGGAGCGGGAGTACATTGTGGATCTGGTATCCGCAGAATCCGGTCGCCCCTATCCCGCCGCCTGCGCCGATTTCGATTGGATGATGACCAGCTTCCAGTACTATCCTGAAGAAGCGCGCCGCATATATGGCACGACCTTCAATAACCATTCCACCCCCAACGGCAGCGTATACCACATCGTGGAGCGCCGCCCCATCGGCGTGGTGGTAGGTCATGTGGCTTGGAACTATCCTCTGGGCAATGCCGGTCTGAAGATCGCTCCCAGCGTGGTTTCCGGCTGTGCCTGCATCGTAAAGCCCTCCAGCCAGACACCTCTGGCCACCCTCTACATCGGCGAGATTGCCGCTCGCATCGGCTTCCCGGCAGGTATCATCAATATCCTCTCCGGCCCCTCCGGCGAGGTTGCCAAGACCCTGAACGAAAGCACCATCCCGAAGATGATCACCTTGATCGGCTCCAGCGAAACTGGTCTTCAGATCATGCGCGAGGCAGCCACCTCCGTGAAGAAGTTCTCCTTCGAGCTGGGCGGCAATGCTCCTGTTGTGGTCATGGACGATGTGGATCTGGATGAGGTCGCCGCAAATATCGTCGCCAAGAAGGTTGGCTTTGCCGGCCAGACCTGCGTAAACTACAACCGCATCTATGTGCATGAGAAGATCTACGATGCACTCTGCGATAAGGTAGCCGAGCACCTCAAGGGCGTTATCCTTGGCAAGGGTCGCGATGAAGGCTACGTCATGGGTCCGGTCATCAACATGGAGGCGCGGGATCGCCTGCTTGGCTTGGTGAAGGACGCTGTGGATCATGGCGCAAAGCTCATGATGGGCGGCGAGATCCCCGCAGAGTTTGCCAAGGGCAGCTACATGACTCCGGCGCTCCTGAAGGATGTGACCGACGATATGCGCGTGTCCACGGAGGAAATCTTCGGACCCATCATTCCCATGCAGCCCTTCAGCGATTTCGACGAGGCGCTTGAGAAGGCAAACAACACCATCTATGGTCTGTCCGCCTACTTCTTCGGCCATCGTGCAGGCGACATCGCCAAGGCATTTGAAACGATGGAGGCCGGCGAGATCTTCGTAAACGGCGCGCCCGGCACCGAGCAGACGCCCCACGCAGGCGTGAAGCAGTCCGGCATTGGCTGCGATAAGAGCCATTGGTCGCTGGATGAATATTATGATTTCAAGTATCTGGGCATGAAGCCCTGATGCCAAGCAGGAGGATATAACTTCCATGAATGAAAATAGGTTTGACGAAAAGAAGTTTGACATGATCGGCTTCGGCAATCCTTTTCAGGATCTGATCGTTGAACTGGACAAGCTTCCGCCCACCAACGTAAATATCCGCATGCGCAACTATGTCTTCCAGGGCGGCGGCAATATCCCCACGGCCACCGTAGCGGCGGGCAGGCTGGGTCTGCGGGCAGCCATTTTGGGCGTTTCCGGCAACGATATGTTCGGTCATGCCAATAAGGCGGACTTTGAATACAACAATGTAAATACCGATCATCTGCTGCTGGACGCGGGCAAGAGAACCGACTTCTGCGTGTGCGTGTCCGAGCGCGAGATCCACGGCAAGGAGTTCATCAGCTGCCCCGGCACCTTCCGTGCGCTGGAGATTGCCGATCTGGACGAGGAATTTATCAAGTCTGCTAAGATCATGCACATCGGCGATATGCTCACCGAGGCAAAGTTTCAGGCGGCAGACTGGATCCACGAGGCCGGCGGTCTGGTGAGCATTGATGCGGCCTACTATCGCCCGGATATCTATGAGAACTATAAGTATCTGGATATCTTCATCGCCTCGGAAACCTACTTCAACTCCATGTGTGAGGATAAGGGCAAGATGACCTGCGAGGAAGCCGCGCGCTATATTCAGGCGCAGGGCCCGGATATTGTGATCTTCACCCTCGGCGAGGAGGGCGGCAAGGGCGTCTATGGCGATAAGTATTTCGAGTATCCCGCCTTTACCGTGGAAGCGGTGGATACCACCGGCGCCGGCGATGTTTTCCATGGCGCGTTCAACTATGCCTATCTTCAGGGCTGGGATGTGCCGGAGTGCGCGCGCTTCTCCTCTGCGGTGTCCGCCATCAAGTGTACCCGCCTTGGCGGCCGCGCAGGCATACCCACCGTGGATGTGGTGAAGAAGTATCTGGAAACCGGCGAGATCGACTATACGGAAATTGACGGGCGCGTGGCGCATTACCGTCAGGGCATGTTCAACTTCTAATGCTTTTGATCCGAAAACACTTTCGAGCAAGATAGGAGAGAAACGAAATGCTGAATTATAATGTAAAGATCGGCCTTGTACCCCTTCGCCGCGACTGCACGCCCCGCCCCGGCGCCTTCAACTGGGAGATCGCCGAGGAGCGCGGTCGCAAGATCGTAGCCTATATCGAGGAGCATTATGCCACCGAAAATGTGACCTTTGCTGACCTCAAGGGCGTGATCGATGTGGAAACCTTCTATGCCGAAAAGGATGTGCAGAAGGTAGCCGACCACATGCGTGCCGAAAAGGTGGATGCGCTGCTTATGATCAATGCAAACTTTGGCTGCGAGGAGGCCGCCGCCCAGCTGGCACAGGAAATGAACGTGCCGGTGCTGCTGTGGGCGCCCATGGATGATCGCTTCGATCCCGATGGCATGCGCTATACCGATAGCCAGTGCGGCATCTTCGGCATCAGCCGCCAGTTCCAGCGCTATAATATCCCCTTCTCCTTCCTCAATTCCTGCAAGGTAGAGAGCGATAAGTTTGCTCAGGGTCTGGATCATTTTGCCCGCGTTGCCTGCATGGTCAAGAACTTCCGCGGCATGCGCATTGGCCAGATCGGCATGCGCCCGAAGATCTTCTGCTCCGTTATCTTCAATGAGGGCGAGCTGATGCAGCGCTTCGGCCTGCATATCGTGCCTATCAATAATGCCATCGTCGAGGAAAAGTTCAAGAAGATCATGGCAGAGCGGGATGACGAGTTGGTGGCCGGCGAGCAGGAGTTCCTGCGCCGCTATGATGTGGACGACTTCACCAAGCCGCTGCTCAAGCGCATCTATGCCTTCGTGCTGCTCTTTAAGGAGCTTACCGAGGAATATAATCTGGACGTCATCTCCTCCGAGTGCTGGACGAGCATGGAAAAGATCACCGGCGTGCTGCCCTGCGCGGCATATGGCTTCCTGCTGGATCAGGGCTACCTGTGCAGCTGCGAAAGCGATATGCATGCCTCCATCACCATGGCTCTGCTGTCCTGTGCATCCTTTGGCAAGGAGGTTCCCTGCTTCGGCGAGTTCACTGTGCGCCATCCTGAGGATGCAAATGTCGAGCTGCTCTGGCACTGCGGTCCCTTCCCCTATAGCCTGCATCGCGAGGAGAAGAAGCCCATCATCTATGTGCAGAGGCAGTGGTTCGAGGCGCGCGAGGGCAAGTACACCGTGGCTCGCTTCGATCAGGAAGACGGCAAGTATATGATCCTCAACGGCACCTGCGAGAGCGCTGAAGGCCCCTTCACCAATGGCAATTACATCTGGGGTCGCTTCAATGATCTGGATAAGTGGGAGCGCCGCCTTGTGGAAGGCCCCTATATCCACCACGTTGTGGAGATTCGCGGCGACTATACCAAGGAGATTCAGGAGTTCTGCAAGTACTTCCCCAATGTCGTGCCGGATTCCATGAACTGAGAGGAGCAACGATATGAAGTCCGATTTGAAACAGATACTTTCCCTTGCCGAGAGCAAGGGTGTGGCGATTCCCGCCTTTAACTGCTATAATGTGGAGTCCGTGATGGGCGTTGCCCAGGCTGCCCGGGAAACCGGCGCGCCGGTCATCTTCCAGATGTTCACCCGCATGATGGATACCGAGTTTGGCACCTATGTTGGCGCCGCTATCCGCGAAGCCATCAACCTGCTGCCCACCCCCGCCGTGATGCACCTTGACCACGGCGCAGGCATTCCGCAGGTTCTGCGTGCGCTGCGGCTGGGCTGCACCAGCATCATGATCGATGCATCCACCAAGCCTCTGGAGCAGAACATCGCCACCACCCGTCAGGCTGTGGAGATCTGCGG
>CAYWLE010000147.1:0-4924 GCA_964458825.1 uncultured Oscillospiraceae bacterium
TCATATGGGGATAGAGGGCATAGCTCTGGAATACCATTGCGATATCCCTATCCTTGGGCGGCACATCATTTACCAGCTTATCATCGATATAAAGCTCGCCCTTGGAGATGTCCTCCAGACCAGCCACCATCCGCAGCGTGGTGGACTTGCCGCAGCCGGACGGCCCGACCAGAACGATAAATTCCTTGTCCTCGATCTCAAGGTTGAAATCGTTTACTGCGCAAACATCGCCTGGATAGATCTTGTAGATGTTGCGAAGGGATAGACTCGCCATAGCACTGCCTCCTTTAGCAGAATTAACTACCTATATTATAACAAAGCGTGAGGCATTTGAAAATTGATCGTTTATACAAAATAATGTTCGGCTTTTTGGTTGCATCGGGCAGACTGCGCAAAGGAAGCTCCATATGCTTGTAGAAACGAATAATGGGGCATGAATTTGACAGTATTGCATCTTTTCGAGAATGCCGCGAAAAAAGATTTGGAGTTTGGGGAGATTTGTATTATAATAGAGATGTAAGAGTAGCCGCAGTCGCAGAGGGGCTGCGCCAGCAAAGCCGGAGGTGGATGATATGATGCAGATCCAGAGCATGCTAAGCCAGATAGGGAATCTGTTTACCAATCTGTTCGTCTATCCCGACTGGCGCAATCTGGTGGATGTGGCTGTGCTCACGGTGCTGATCTACAACTTGCTGAAGCTGGTGCGCTACACCCGTGCAAGCTCGCTTTTCAAGGGCATATTTGTGATACTGGCGCTTGCGCTGGTTTCAGATATATTGGAAATCAATGTGCTCAGCTGGGTGCTTCAGCAGCTGCTGAGCGTGGGAATTGTGCTGCTGGTGATCGTGTTCCAGCCGGAGCTGAGGCGCATACTGGAGCAGCTGGGCAGATCGAAGATTGCCCGGAAGGTGTTTGGCTCGCCCAAGCGCACGCGCAACAGCCGCATGGAACAGCATGTGTCGGAGATCGTGAAGGCGCTCAACGACATGAGCCGGAAGAAGATCGGCGCGCTGATCGTGATCGAGCGATCCACGAAGTTGGGCGATGTGATCGAGTCTGGCACGGTGGTGGATGCGGAGATATCCTCGCAGCTGATCGAGAATATCTTCGAGCCCAACACCCCGCTGCACGACGGCGCGATGATCATCCGCGACGAGCGCATTGCCGCGGCGGCCTGCATACTTCAGCTCTCCGACGACTATTCCATCTCTCGCGAGCTTGGCACCCGCCACCGCGCCGCCATCGGCATCACCGAAACCACCGACGCCGTTTCGCTGATCGTATCGGAGGAAACAGGCATCATATCCATGACCAGAGAGGGCAAGCTGACCCGCTATCTGGATACCAAGAGCCTGACCATACTGCTTACCGAGCTATTCACGCCGGATCGCACGCTTTCCTCGTGGATCTTGCAGCCGACGGGAAAGGAGCGGAAGAATGAAAAGGATTGATAAAAACGAGCTGCGGCAGGCTTGGAGCCGCATCATCGCCGCTCTGCGCTATGCCGGACGCTGCTTCTGGAACGTGCTGTCCAGAAGGTTTTGGATGAAGCTATTGTCGCTGCTGCTCGCCATTCTTCTGTGGAACTATGTTGTGACCACCAACCGCCTCATTACCCGCACCAAGACACTGAGCAGCGTGACCGGCTATGTCACCAGCCAAGCAAACCTTTCCACCTACGGGCTTGCGCTGCTGGACGATCCCTCCGAGAAGCTGAATGATATTACCGTGCGGCTGGAGGTCGCGCAGACCGAATACAGCGCCGTATCCACCGACAACGTGCAGGTGACGCTGGATCTTTCCAAGGTGCGCACGGCGGGCACGCAGGAGGTTCCCCTGAAGGCAACCACCTCCTATGGCAAGGTGCTGAGCATCTATCCCGAAACCGTGGCGCTGACCTTTGAAACCCTCGACTCTCGCAGCATTCCCGTGAATGTGTCCATCACTGGAGAGAAGGACGATGGCTTCTGGTATAATGTTGCGCGAACCAATCCATCGATCATTACCGTCAGCGGCGCGGCAACCACTGTGCGCAGCATATCTCAGGCGAGGGTCTATACCGATGTAAGCGGGGCGGACTCCAGCTACATGCGTGCAGAGCCGTATGTGCTGCTGGATGCAAACGGCGAGGAGATCGCCCAGTCCATGCTCACCCGCTCCTCTTCCTCCATCACCGTGGTGGCGGATGTGTATCCCACCAAGGAGCTGCCCATCTCCACGGAGATTGCCGACGCCGTCGCCGGTCGCCCTGCCGATGGCTATGCTGTGACCGGCATATCCGTGCAGCCGGCTTCCATTACCGTGGCTGCCGAGCAGGAGCTGCTGGATGATATCAGCGAGCTGGTGGTTGAACCGGTGTCCATCGAGGGAGCCAAGCAGAATATCACTGCCCGAGCAAGGGTATCCACCCTCGCTGGCTTCAAGAATGTGTCCGCTGAGCAGGTGTATGTGAACGTCACCATCGAGGAAAAGGACGTGAGCGAGTGGATTGAAAGTGTCCAGCTGAGCTTCGTTGGCAAGGCAGAAAACCTACAGCTGGAGTGGCAGAAGAATGCACTGCGGGTGTACGTGACCGGTCCCCGGAGCGAGATCGAAGCAATCAAGGCTGCCGGGCTGTCCGTCACTGTGGATCTGGCGGGTCTTGCGGCGGGCGAGCACAGCTGCGAGCTGCGCTTCCCGGTGGAGAGCTACCCGGACGTGACCTTCGAGGCGGAAACGCCTACCATACTCGTCGCCCTTAGCCCGAGCGTGCAGGCGGAGCAAACCGCCGCGCTGCAATAAGGACATGAATCAATGCATGATAAGCAAATAACCAATTACCAATGACTTCTGGAGGAACAGGTTTTCATGACGCAGACAGGTTATTCCAACGCCATCGTCAATGCCATGCTTGGCTGGCTCAAGGGGCTGGCAAGCTGGGTGCTGAAGCTGTTCAATCTGTCGGGCGGCTTTTCCCCGCTGAGGTTTCTGGCGGATAACTGGCTGCATCTGCTGGTTTTCTTCCTGATTCTCGGCGTGGCGCTGGATGTGCTGGTGTGGCTCATCCGCTGGCGACCCCACTGGGTATGGTTCAAGAAAAAGCGCGTGGTGATCAATGATAAAAACTTCTTTGCCGACGAGCGCTACATAGACGATGCCGACGAATGGGATGCGCCTGCCCGCCCGGCGCGGTCAGCACGGATCGAGAAGCCCCGCCGCGACTGGGAGGACAGCGATTTTGTGGTGCGCAGCGAGGCTTCCAAGGCGCGCCGCGAGAAGGCGCGCGAGGCAAGGCGGCGACATGTGAAATCCATGCAGCTTGGCAAGCAGACCCGCCGCGAGCAGAAGGACGTTTTCATGGACGATCTCTTCAATGTGAACGCTAAGCAGAAATTCTCGGATAAGTATGAGGACGAGGTTTTCAACGTATCCAACCTGCCACGACCCCAGCGCAAGCGCCGTTCCGATGGCAAGCCTGCCGCTGGACGGGAGAAGAAGCCCGAGCGCCGCGAGGCAGGCGCTTGAAGCGCTGTATAGCAATATATAAATATGTAGTGAAAATCCGACCTGCGGCTAGGATCGCAGGTCGGATCGCTATCTTTTGCCAATGCATGGCATGGAAGCTTCGGGAAACAGCAAGGCAGGACAACCTGCATGGCCGCCCTGCCGAATGCTTTGCAATTTTGCTTGAGGGATGCCTGCGCGCCGCTTACCTCTGACGCGCAGGCTACTTGGGGATTGGGGAGACGTTGATAGGAGAGTTAGGAGCGTCGGTCTTTCCTGCCGACAAGAAAATTCTAGCCCCAACAAATGAACTGGATATGAACAGGACATGAACATTTGCGGGAAAAAGCATGCCGAAGGAGGGAAGAGGGTCGCCCTCAGCCCATCATCTCTGCGATCTCGGCGGAGGTCAGACCGCTGTGCAGCGCATGGTTGATCCCCTCGGCAAGCATCGTGGCGCAGTTGCGCACGATGGCGTCAATGTCGCGTGGCGTGACGATCATGCTGCCAAGTCCCGTTTCCCGCAGCTCCTGCTCCATCGCCTCCAGCGCATCGGCATGCGCGCCGGGAGCTTCACCATCGCCGCCGGAGAGCAGGGCAAAGGCGTCGCGGGCGAGGGTGGCTGCATAGATCACCGTGGGCACGCCCACCGCGATCACATCCACGCCCAACGTGTCCCGGGTCAGCGCTCGGCGGTGGTTGCCCACGCCGGAGCCGGGCTGTATGCCGGTATTGGAAATCTGCACGGTGCAGCCAATGCGGCCTGAATCCCGGGCGGCAAGGCTGTCGATGCAGATCACCAGACCGGGATGGATCTTTTTGACGAGGCTTTCCACCATCTCCATCGTTTCCACGCCGGTCACGCCCAGCACGCCCGGCGCAACAGCACACACGCTGCGCAGACCGCTGCGGGCATGGGGGCTGGAGAGCATGTGCCGCGTGACCAGTGTATGGTCGATTACGCCCGGGCCGAGGGCGTCGGGGGTCACGTCCCGATTGCCCAGACCGACCACCAGCACCGGAGCCTCGCCGCCGCCCATCAGACGCATCAGCTCGCCGCCCAGCAGGTTTGCCATGGCGAGCCTTGCATCAGGATCATGCTCCCGCAGCAGCCGGCATTCCAGCGTAAGATAGCTTCCGCGGGGCTTGCCAAGCTGCTCTGCCGCTTCCCAGGTGCAGATCTCCACCTCGCTTACCTCGATTCCCTCCTGCTCCCAGCGCCGAACCTCCACGCCGGGAAGCCCGCCTGCATCGCCAATATTCTCCATTGCCAGATCCGTGCGCACGCCGCTCATAGAAAACCACCTCGCATACTGATAAAATCCCGATTAGTTTACCCAAGTTTTTCATCAAAATGTACGAAGACACTTGCATTTTCTCGCTTGCAGTGCTATAATACTAGTTGCAATTTGCGTAGGGAGGTGAACAATTTGCCGAATAT
>CAYWLE010000148.1:0-4897 GCA_964458825.1 uncultured Oscillospiraceae bacterium
CAGCGGGCTCTTGCAAGATATGTAGTATCCGCGGCGGCAATCATAGCATACGCCGCAACCGGAAATGTGATAGACGATGACCCTGTCGCCCTTCTTGAAGCGCTTGAGACCCTCGCCCTCCTCCACGATGATGCCACAGGGCTCGTGTCCGGCAACCAGACCGGGCTGGTAGCCCTCCGGTCCCTTGCCAACGTGTGCGCGGTAGATACAGCGAATATCCGAGCCGCAGATCGTGGATGCCTTCGTCTTTACCAGAACCTGTCCATGACCGGGCTTCGGTACATCAAACTGCTTCAGCTCCACCGTGCTATTTCCGGGCAATATCGCACCCAACATCTTTGGATTCATATCTTTTCCTCCTTCACTTGAGGCTGCGCTCCGGGCGTTCCCGAAGCGGAGGCAGAAAAGCAAGCTTGCCTAAAGGCTTAGAAGCAGGTGAACGCACCGTCGATCACGAAATCGGAACCGGTGGTAAAGCTGGAGGAATCGCCGGCGAGGTACACGCAGATGCTCTCCAGCTCCTCGGGCTTGCCCATGCGTCCCATGGGAGCCATGGCGTTCCACTTATCGATGAGCGCCTTCAGATGCGGCGCCGCCAGCACCAGCTCGGTGCCGATATAGCCCGGACTGATGGAATTGACGCGCACGCCGCGCTTTGCCCATTCCACAGCCAGACTCTTGGTTAGCTGGATCACCGCAGCCTTGGATGCATTATATGCGCACTGGGGCTGAGGCACATTTACAATATGACCGGACATGGAGGCGGTATTGATAATGGAGCCGCCGCCGTGCGCCAGCATATATTTGCCGGCGATGGTATCGGTCAGGAACACGGAATTGATATTTACATCCATGTTCTTGAGCCACTGCTGATAGGTCATCTCGTCTGCCGGGGCATTGATGCAGATGCCTGCGTTGGCATGGCAGAAATCCAAGCCGCCCAGCTTTTCGACGACCTCGTTCACCATCCGCTGCACATCCTCTTCAACGGTCACATCGCATTTGATGGCGATCACCTTGCGGCCGGTGGCCTCGGCGATCTCCTTTGCGGTCTGCACGGCAGTTTCATAATCAAGATCCACGATGGCAACGTCAGCGCCAGCCTCGGCAAAGCCCGTTGCCGTACACTTGCCAATTCCCCTTGCGCCGCCGGTAACGAAGCCCTTCTTGCCGTCCAATCTCATAGAATCCAAAATTCCCATAGCAATGCCTCCTCTCGCAATCGTAAAATCCAAATGTATCTCGTGGTTTCTATTTTGCAAAATGATTTTCATTAACTGATTGAATTATAAAACGCAATTGATTTTCTGTCAATCTGTCAACTTATATAAATTTCTTAATATAAAATAGTGCAGATTGCAGATTGCAAATATTGAATCCCTTTTGATAAAATGGTGAGTAGAGTATTCTTTAAGATAGAATAGGAGCCATTCATATGCCCAAGAGCATCACCCCCGGTCAGATCAAGGCGAATAACCGGCAGCAAATCTATGATTTCATCTACCGGCAGCGCAAGGTGTCCCAGCAGGACATCCTCTTTGCGCTTCACCTTTCACGTCCCACAGTGACGGCGAACCTGACCCAGCTCGAGGAGGAAGGCCTTATCCGCAGGTGCGGTCTGATCGAGGCCGACCAGATCGGTCGCAAGGCGATCGCCTATTCCATCGTTTCAGATTATCGGGCTGCCGTCGGCGTGGAAATTCTGCGAACCCGGGTCAAGCTCATCGCCGTGGATCTCTATGGTGAAAAGCTGCGCCGGGAGGTTGTGGAGATCCATTTTGCCCACGATCCAGCCTATTATGATCAAATATGCCAGTCCATCAACGGCTTTGTGGACGCCCTCTCGGTGCCGCGTGAGCGCATCTTGGGCGTTGGCATCTCCGCGCAGGGGCTTGCCTCCAGCGATGGTCGCAGCATCATCTATGGCTGGATCCTCGGCTGCACGGGGCTTACGGCGGATGTATTCGAAAATAACATCCACCTGCCCTGCCGCTTCGTGCATGATCCCAAGGGCGCTGCCATGTCCGAGCTTTGGAGCTCGCCGGAGCTGACCGACGCGGTCTATATCTCGCTAAGCTCCCATTTGGGCGGCGCGATCATTGCAAACCGGCAGGTTCTGCCCGGCAGGCACGGCCATAATTCCACCTTCGAGCATATGCAGGCGCGTGCCCGCGGCGAAATGTGCTACTGCGGTAGGCGCGGCTGCTGGGATACGCTGCTCTCCCGTCGGGCGCTGGTGGAGGATGAAACGCTGGAGGAGTTCTTTCAGGCGGCGCGCACCGGCGATGCCGAGGCAGCCAAGCGCTGGAATGTCTATCTGAAAAACCTAGCGCAGCTCATCGCCTCCCTGCATCTGGTCTATGATGTGGAATTTATCCTCGGCGGCCATCTGGCTCCCTATATCACCGCAGCGGATATCCGCCGCCTCTATGATGAAATTCGCCTGCTCTGCCCCTTTGAGGAGGAGGACGATTTCATCCACATCAGCAAGATTCCCTCCCACAACATCACCGTGGGTATCTCCCTGCCCTACATCCGCGAATTTCTGGAGGATGCTGGCGTTGAGCTGGGCGGCGCTTAAATGCAAACCAAAACCACCCTCTCCTTCGAGGGGGTTGGTTCAAAGCATTGACAGGGTCAATGCTTGCAGAGTGATGAGAAAGTCAGCAAGACAAGGAAGCAAGGCTGCAAATTCTTCTAATGCAGGAAGCAAAAAATCCAACCGATCTTCTTCGTTCGGTTGGATTTTTTTGTGTTTGTGGATTTTATCGGCGGTCTGAACGGAGCGTCGCCTGCATAGCGACGCTCCGTTTGTTCATTCTCAGGCAGGCGCATGTCCCGCCACCCAGTTACCTTGCAAATTCCTCCGCCAGCGCATCGATCTGCGCGGCGCTTTCATCGCTGAGGGCGGACATGATCCGCACGCTGCTCTGGGCAAAGCTTATGTCCTTTGCCTTCTCCAGCATGGCGCGCATGGTTTTGGCTGCGGTGGGCGCCCAGGAGCCGTTCTCCATCAGAGCCACGCGGCGGTTCTGGTAGCTGCGGTCGGTCAGGTGGTGAATGAACTCCTTCATGAAGGGGAATACATCGTTGTTGTAGGTTGTGGTTGCCAGCACCAGCCTGTCATAGCAGAATGCCTCCGCCACTGCCTGCGCCATATCGCAGCGGGCAAGGTCGCGCAGGATCACCCGCTCACAGCCCTTCTCCCGCAGCTTCCTTTCAAGCAGCTCCACCGCCTCTCTGGTGTGACCATAGACGGAGGTATAGGCGATCAGCACGCCCTGCTGCTCCGGCCGGTAGGACGACCATGTATCGTAAAGGGAGATATACCTGCCCAAGTTCTCCTTCAGTACCGGGCCGTGCAGCGGGCAGATGATCTCAATATCCAGCCCGGCAGCCTTCTTTAGAAGCGCCTGCACCGGCGCGCCATACTTGCCCACGATGCCGATGAAATAGCGCCGTGCCTCGTCCGTCCAGTCCTCCTCCACGTCCAGCGCGCCGAACTTGCCGAAGCCGTCTGCGGAAAAGAGCACCCTGTCGCAGGTATCATAGGTCACGATCACCTCCGGCCAATGTACCATGGGCGCCGCCACGAAGGCAAGGCTGTGCTGACCAAGGCTGAGGCTGTCGCCCTCGCCAACCACCACGCGGCGAGCGGCAAAATCATCGCCAAAGAAGTTCTTCATCATGGCAAACGCCTTTGCGGAGGAAACCACCGTCGCAGTGGGATAGCGCGCCATAAACAGGGCGATGTTTGCCGAGTGATCCGGCTCCATGTGCTGCACGATCAGGTAATCCGGCGTGCGGCCAGCCAGCGCCGCATCTATGTTTTTCAGCCATTCCTCGCCAAAGCGGCGATCCACGGTATCCATCACCGCCGTCTTTTCATCCAGTATCAGATAGGAATTGTAAGCCATGCCGCTTGGCACGCTGTACTGACCCTCAAACAGATCCACCTCATGGTCGTTCACGCCGATATAGCGAATATCTTTGGTAATCATATAAATCTATCTCCTTGTAAGCCCTGATTTTTGACTCTATTTTAGCACAAATCCAGCCGCAGTACAATCCACCGCCAAAACTTTGGAAAACAGGGTTTCATTTTCCTGAAAACAGGGTATAATAATAGCAGGACAAGCAACCAACTTAAGCGATAATGGAGGTTCAAGCCTATGAAGTATGTTTGCGATATCTGCGGCTGGGTATATGATGAGGAGGTCGGCGCTCCTGAGCTGGGCGTTGCCCCCGGCACGAAATTCGAAGACCTGCCCGATGATTTCGAATGCCCCCTCTGCGGCGTGGGCAAGGATCAGTTCTCCGCTGAATAAAGATACATCCCGCGCATAAAAATACCTTTACTGAATGAGGTTATGCCCATGACCATCAACGAATATCAATCTCTGGCAATGCGAACGCTGAACCCGGCGCTGGATAAAAAAGACGTGCTCATCAACAGCGTGATGGGGCTGTGCGGCGAGGCTGGCGAAGCGATCGACATCGTAAAGAAGTGGCTGTCGCAGGGACACGCGCTGGACAAGGCTCGCCTCGCTGGCGAGCTGGGCGATGTGGCATGGTATCTTGCTGAGGCAGCCACGGCGCTGGATATGCCGCTGGAGCAGATTTTCCAAGCCAACCTCGATAAGCTCGCCCGACGCTACCCCGAGGGCTTTGACAGCCAGAAATCCATCCATCGATCCGACGAGGAAAAGTGACCTATATTCGGTCAATCTCCAGCCCATTTCCGGCCCGCTTTCAGCCCATATTCGGCTAAGCTCCAACCCATAGCCGACCAACAACAGACCAATCTCAGACCAATACCCAAGCAGCCATTGCAGCTCTGCCAAATGCCGTATACATTTTTTCGAAAATGTAGGTTTGTCAATGATCTTGGACACGA
>CAYWLE010000149.1:0-4886 GCA_964458825.1 uncultured Oscillospiraceae bacterium
GCCTGCGGCAAATATCGAGCGCATCAAGCAGCAGCTGACCGAGTATGAACTGGTTTGCGAGGATTGGGGCGGCGATACCATCATGGTTCCCGTTTCCGCCCATACCGGCGAGGGCATTGACCAGCTGCTGGAAATGATACTGCTGGTTGCCGAGGTTCAGGATTACAAGGCCAACCCCAACCGCAAGGCGAGAGGCATCATCATCGAGGCGCGTCTGGACAAGGGTCGCGGTCCCGTCGCCACCGTGCTGGTCAAGAACGGCACGCTGCGGGTGGGCGATACCATCGTTGCAGGCACGGCATACGGCCGCGTGCGCGCCATGGTGAACGACCTTGGCGAGCGCGTAAAGAGCGCCGGTCCCTCCGATCCGGTGGAGGTTATCGGCTTCAATGATGTGCCCGAGGCGGGCGACCAGATTTCCGCTGTGGACGACGACAAGCTCTCCCGTCAGGTTGCCGAGGAGAGAAAGGATCGCCTGCGTGCGGCGCTCATCAAGGAGCAGCAGAAGACCACGCTGGACGACCTGTTCAGCCAGATTTCCGCAGGTCAGATCAAGGATCTGAACGTGATCATCAAGGCGGACGTGCAGGGCTCGGTGGAGGCTGTGCGCCAGAGCTTGGAAAAGCTCTCCAACGACGAGGTTCGCGTAAAGAGCATCCACGGCGGCGTTGGCGCGATCACCGAGACGGACGTTATGCTGGCTTCCACGGCGAACGCCATCATCATCGGCTTCAACGTGCGCCCGGACAACAATGCCCGCGCCATGGCGGAGAAGGAAAAGATAGACGTGCGGCTCTACCGCGTGATCTATCAGGCAATAGAGGATGTGCAGGCGGCCATGAAGGGCATGCTGGCGCCCAAGTTCAAGGAAGTGCTGCTGGGTCATGCCACCGTGCGCAGCCCCTTCAAGGTGTCCGGCGTTGGCACCATCGCAGGTTCCTACGTCACCGACGGCAAGATCATCCGCAGCCAGCAGGTGCGCCTGCTGCGCGACAATGTGGTTATCCACGAGGGCAAGATATCCTCCTTGCAGCGCTTTAAGGATGCAGTGAAGGAGGTCAACACCGGCTACGAATGCGGTATTGGCATCGAAAACTACAATGATATCAAGGAAAACGACGTCATTGAGTGCTTCACCATGGAGGAGATCGAGCAGTAAGCCCTGCCCAGCGCAGCCGGGCTGGCTGGAGCAAAGGTTTTTAGCTCTGTTTTTCGGATATCATATGGACGGGCGTTCATGCGGATGAACGCCCGTCCGGCATATGTGCGTTATTTTGGCGCAGGCAGGCATACGCAGCTTGTCTTTTGAAATGAGAGGAGAAGAATATGGCAGCTTATGAGCGCATTGACCGCATTTCCGAGGAAGTGCATAAGGCGATAGACAAAATTATCCGCGACGAGGTGAATGATCCCCGGGTCGGCGGCACGTGGAGCATCGTGCGCTGCGAGGTGACGCGCGACCTGCGCTATGCAAAGGTTCGTGTGAGCATACTGGAGGAGGATCGGCGCAAGGACATGATGGCGGCGCTGACCCGTGCGGCTGGCTTCATTCGCCGGGAACTGGGCAGGGAGGTGGACCTGCGCTATGTGCCGGAACTGATATTTGAGCTGGATAGCAATATGGAATATGCGGCGCGGATCAACCAGCTGCTCAAGAACAGCCAGAGAAATGAAGCAAATGACTGAGCTTGCCGCCTTTCTGAAGGCACACGATAACTACGCCGTGCTGGGACACGTCAATCCTGATGGCGACGCATCCGGCAGCTGCATCGCGCTGGCGCTGGCGCTGCGGGCGCTGGGCAAGCGTGCCTTTGTGTATCTGCCCGGCGGGCTTGCGGAGATGTACCGCGGATTTGAAACCACGGCGGAGATCATATCCGGCGGGGAAATGCCCTTTGAGCCGGAGAGCGCGCTTTCGGTGGATGTGTCCGATGCGCACAGGCTGGGCAGTGGTCTGGCAATATTTGAGGGCTGCGCACATCGGGCGGTGCTGGATCACCACGCAACCAACCCCGGCTTTGGCGAGGTGAACGTGGTGGACGGCGCGGCGGCTGCCTGCGGCGAGCTGGCGCTTGCATTGATTGCGGAGCTGGGCGTGGCGCTGAGCGCAGAGATGGGGCAGTGGCTGTTCATCGCGCTGTGCACAGACAGCGGGCAGTTTGGCTTTTCATCCACCCGGCCTGAGACGCTGGAGGCGGCGGCTGCCTGCCTGCGTGCGGGAGCCGACCCGGACAGGATCAGCCGGGAGCTTTACCGCACCCGCAGCGAGGGCAGAACCCGACTGCTGGGGCTGGTGCTGAGCGGGCTGGAGATGAACGAGGAAAAGAGCATGTGCTGGTCGCGGCTGACGGATGATATGCTGCATCGGGCGGGCGCGCTGCGCGAGGATAACGAGGGTGCGGTGAACTACCTGCTGGAGATACGCGGCGTGGAGTTTGCCTGCCTGGCGGAGGAGCGCGGCGAGAGGAAGACGAAGTTTTCCCTGCGCTCCAAGCAGTGGCTGGATGTAGCGCGGGAGGTTGCCCAGCCCCTCGGCGGCGGCGGGCATGCCCGTGCGGCGGGGGTCACGCTGGAGATGCCGATGGAGGAGGCGCTTGAAGCGGTGCTTTCCCGAGCGCGGCAGGCTCTTGAAAATAAAGCAAAGCAGGAGAAGGCATGAATGGTTTTCTGATTGCAAATAAGCCCACGGGGATCACCAGCAGCGATCTGGTGGTTTTCGTGCGCAAGCGGCTGCCCAGAGGCACGGCGGTTGGGCATGGAGGCACGCTGGACCCGGAGGCTTCGGGCGTGCTGCCGATATGCATTGGTTCGGCGACGCGGCTTTTTGACTACATCATCGACAAGCAGAAGGTGTATGTGGCGGAATTACAGCTGGGCGTGGAAACAGACACGCAGGACGCCACGGGCGCTGTGGTTTGCCAGAGCGAGGTGAACGTGAGCGAGGAGCAGCTGCGGGCGGTGCTGCCGGAGTTTGAGGGAGAGATTGAGCAGATACCGCCGATGTACTCCGCCATCAAGCGCGGCGGCAAGCGGCTCTACCAGCTGGCACGCAAGGGCGAGAGCATCGCTTTGGAGCCGCGAAGGTGCCGGGTGGACGGCGTTGAGCTGATGGAAAAGTGCGGCGAGGATTGCTATCGCATCCGCGTGCGCTGCGGCAAGGGCGTGTATATCCGCACGCTGTGCCATGATATTGGCGCACGGCTTGGTTGCGGCGGTCATATGGCGAGCCTTGAGCGCGTGGCTGCGGGCATATTTGAAATTGAGGATGCGCTGAGCAGGGATGAGATCGACGCGGCATACTTGGATGGCAGCCTTGAGGGCAGGCTCTGCCCGCTGGATGCGCCGCTGGGACACCTGCCCGCAGTATACCTCAAGGAGGAGGCTCGGCACGCGGTGATCAACGGCAATGTGCTCAAGCGCAGGTGGATGAAGGAGCCTGCGCCGGCGGCAGAGGCTGTGCGCATTTACCTGAACGAGGTATTTGCCGGCATTGGCACGACGCAGGAGGACGGCACGGTGCGCTTCCGGGCGATGCTGCTGCCGGAGGAGGAGAGGCATGCGCGTCTGGACAAGTGAGGAAGCATTTGAGCTGGATGGCTGCGTGGTGGCGCTGGGCATGTTTGACGGCGTACACATCGGCCATCAGGCGCTGATCCATCGTGCGCAGCAAATGGCGGCGCGGTTGAATATTGCCTGTGTGGTTTACACCTTCGACAGGCATCCCATGGCGCTGCTCTGCCCCGAGCGCACGCCCATGCAGCTAACCACGCTGGAGGAAAAGCTGGCGAGGCTGGAGGGGCTGGGGGTGGACGGCGTGCTGGTGAAGCCCTTTACCGCCGAGTTTGCGGCGACGGAGCCGAAGAGGTTTGTGGAGGAGCTGGTTGGCAGGCTGCATGCAAGAGGCATTGTGGCTGGCTTCAATTACAGCTTCGGCGCGGGCGGACGCGGCGATGCGGCGCTTTTGCGCAGCGAGGGCGCATATCTTGGCTGTGCCTGCGAGATCGTGGAGGCTGTGAAGGACGGGGAGGACACGGTATCCTCCACGCTGATACGGAGCCTGCTGGAGAGCGGCGATCGGGCGCGGGCAGAGCGGCTGATGCGGCAGGAAACGCGTTAAACTTTCCAAAAATTCACCCCGATGCGTTTACAAAATGCGGCTGTTGTGGTAAAATAAAAGCTGTGGCAGTTTGAATTGCCCAAGATTCACGCACGCACGGTTTGTCGAGTTACTCCGCCGGCATACGGTGCCTGCGCGCAAATGAAATAGGAGGAAAAACCCATGAAGACCAAGGCAGAAATCGTTTCCCTGTACGGCCGCCACGAAGGCGATACCGGCTCCCCCGAGGTTCAGATCGCACTGCTGACTGAGCGCATCAACCACCTGAACGAGCATCTGAAGATGCACAAGAAGGACCATCACTCCCGTCGCGGCCTGCTGCTGATGGTTGGTCAGCGTCGCGGCCTGCTGGACTATCTGAAGAAGACTGACATCGAAGCCTATCGTGCTCTGATCGCTAAGCTCGGCCTGCGCAAGTAATTTTCGCGGGAACGGCAGGATCCATAGCTTCGTTTGCGCCGTCGCCCGAAAACGAGCGACGGCGCTTCCTACGATTGGCGTTTTGTGTGCGGACGCTAGGATGTGGATGGTTCCACAGGCATGCGTCTGCACGCAGAGGCGATGCGAAGGAAGCTTTTCCTTCTCAGCGCATACCGCATCTTTCCTTCATCGGAGTAGGAAGGAAAATAGCGGTGCAAGGATCGGTAACAATTATTAAAGATATAAGCAGAAAACCCAAGGAGGGCAAAACAGACATGAATTTCAAGTCTTATTCCATGGAGCTGGGCGGAAGAATGCTCACTCTGGAGTTCGGCAAGTATGCCGAGCA
>CAYWLE010000150.1:0-4751 GCA_964458825.1 uncultured Oscillospiraceae bacterium
TTTCCGGCATGTTTTCGGGCTTTTCCGGCATGTTTTCGGGCTTTTCCGGCATGTTCTCGGGCTTTTCCGGCATGTTCTCGGGCTTTTCCGGCATGTCGTCAGGTCGTCTGCCGCCAAAGCCGTGCTCAAGCTCTGTTTCCCCGCCGTGGCTCATCAGCGTGCCGGGGGTATAGGAATCGATGCGGGTGTAGAGTCCATCCACAGCCTCGCCCTCGATCTCGCCGCCGAGGTAGACCTGATACTCACCCTCCTTCAGCTCCGGCGTGGAGAAGGCGATGTAGGTGTAGCTATAGGGAAAATCATAGGCAAATACGGGCTTGCCAGCCGCATCGGTGACAACCACAAGCTGGTCAGTCTGCTCTGCAAACTCCAGCATCATGAATAGCTGGCCGGAAGCTGCTTCGATGGGATCATACATGTTGCCCGCGCCCACGATAACGCCGCCGTTGATGCTGCTGCCCATGTCTGAATCGATGCCGCTGTCGCCGCTGGTTGGGTGGGCAAGGTTGATGGCCGTGCCGCCGTTGAAGACGATATAGCCGTTGGAATCGATGCCATCTCCCTCCGCGCCGCTCATGGGCTTTACGCTGGAGTAGAGGTAGCCGTCGTTCATGGTGAACACGCCCACCTCATCCTCGGACACGTTCACCGGATCATCGCCAGCCTCGATATGGAAGCTGCCGCCGTTGATGGTCAGGTGGCCGAACTTCACCTCTATGCCCTCGTTATCCGCATCCACATAGAGGCTGCCCTCGCCCTCAAAGCCGAGGGACACGAGGCTGGTGATGGCTCCGCTGAGCTTGATATCGTCATCCGCAATCTTCTCCGTATGGGAGCCGGTCACGCGGTTTTCACTGCCCGCAGCCAGCTCGATGCATATGCCGTATTCGCCGGGCAGGCGGCTATCGTGGGCGGATATGCCCGCAATGGCCGGAGCCGTGCGGCAGCTGATATCCACGCCATCAAGGATCAGCCGCACCTCGGCATCCTCCCCTGCCTCGATGGATAGCTGGGTATCCTCCGCCGTGCCGCGCACGCGATAAGCGCCGCCCTCGGAGATAACCACCACGCGGTTGGCAAGGCTCTGAAGCTCCTGCGGCACATCCTTGTGGGTTTCGATGCGTTCCTCAAGATAGACAGCGCCCTCGAAGCCGATCGCCGCGCCGTCCACCGTTATTTCCTCGCCAAGCACGATTTCCGTTTCATGTGCTGCCGCTTCCGCCTCCTGTGCGCTGGCACAGCCCAGCAGCAGGCAGATTCCAAGCAGCAATACTGCAAGCCTCTTCATTCAATATCCTTCCTTGTCGTTTACTTCATCCTCTATCTTACGCAGTATTTGTTGCCCTGATGTGTCCAAACTGTGAATGTTTCCTTCCTCGCCGCCCGACCTATCCCTGCGGAGAGCGATCAGCACGACATTCACCTCCGCGCCGAGGATGCGTATAAACGCGCTCATATACAGCCAGCCAAGCAGCCATTGCCAGCAGCACGCCGGGCAGTATGCAGGGCATGCGATCCTGCAATCATGCCTTT
The DNA here is from genome assembly GCA_964458825.1 of uncultured Oscillospiraceae bacterium. Lineage (GTDB taxonomy): Bacteria > Bacillota > Clostridia > Christensenellales > Aristaeellaceae > SFTH01. Next base: position 1,534 of record CAYWLE010000150.1, read on the forward strand.
ATGGCTATTTTGCACATAGGAGCCTGCATTTCCATCTTCTTTGGTTTGCCGCACCATATTCCGCCGGCTTTTTTATTCTGCCAGCCGCTTGCAGGCTGCCGCCAGCGCCCCGAGGGTGGAGCAGGAAACCATGGTGCATACATTCAGGAAGGTTTGGGTGCTCTTGAGGTGCGGCCACTTGCTCTCCGCAATGGGATTGAGCCAGATCACCCTGCCTGCCTGCCGCTTTGCCTCCAGCAGGCTGCGCACAGCTCGGCTCTGGTCGATGGTTTTGGCGTCGGAGAGGATCAGCAGCGTGGTCGCATCCGTCAACGCCCTCGGCTGGGCGGCGCAGATGCCCTCCAGCGCCGTGCCGAGATCCGTTCCCTTGCCATACAAGCCAGACCTGCGCACATATTCCCGAAAGAGATCCATATTTTGCAGGCTGAACCTGTCCGCCTCGAAAGCCTCCTCCGAAAAGAGGAACACCCGCGAGCTTTCGGATATGTGGTTCAGCGACTGCACAAAGCGCAACGCAAATTCCGAAAACTGCACCATGGAGCCGGATACATCGCACAGCAGCACCAGATGCTTGCGCCTGTGCCGCTTCCTTCTGTATTCCAGCCGCACGAGGCTGCCGCCGGTTTCCAAGCCACGGCGTATGGTTCGCCGGAAATCCAGCTTGCCGGAGTGACCCCGCCGCTTGCGCTTGGCGGAAAGCTCGCCATTGATCTGCTGGGATATGGTCTGAATGATGGATATCGCCTTGGGTATCTCCGTGTCCTTGAAGCGGGAAATATCCCTGTACATCAGTCCGAAGTCCGGGTCGATATCCTCGCAGCCAGCGCCGGCATCCTCCATGCGCAGCTGCTCCTCCAGTATCACCTTGGCAAATACGGAGTGAATGAAATTGGCATACAGCTCCGGGCTGCGCGCCGCCGCCGCCCTGTAGGTATCCATGAACCTACGCAGCCGTTCTCTGGAAGCCTCCCGCATGGTGGCGTACACGTCCTTCTGCTGCTCGCTAAGCTCCATTGGCTCGCCATTCAAGCGAAGCTCATCCTCCGCAGCCTGCCGTGCCTGCTGATATTCTTCCTCCTGTTGCTTCTGGCGCTCCATGCGGCGGCGGTGCTCCTCCTCCGATACGAAGAAGGCGTCGAACACCCGATCAAAGCTCAGCTGCTCCTCCCTGCTCTTGGCAAGGATAGTTTGCAGCGCGATCCTCACCTGCTCCCGATCCTCAAGACCCATGGCGATCAGCACCCGCAGGGCATCCTCCGTCTCCCGGGCGCCGATGGTAAGCCCCTCCATGCGCAGAAGTCGGGCAAAGGCGCTGATCTTTTCAAGGTATATCCCCTGCTCAGCCATGGCAGCCTCCCCCGCAGCCATCCCCGTGGGTGCAGGCATGGCTGACCTGCCCGAGGCTATCCTCGATGATGGCAATATCCTCGCTGTTCTTGAGCACGAAGCCAGCCGTCTGCCGTATTGCCTCCGGGGTAAGCTCCCGAATGCCCAGCGCATCCAGCGCCGCCGCCCAATCCAGCGATTCCGCAATGGACGGCTTCTTGAGTATCGCCTCGCTATCCCGCAGCTTCTTGACTGCCAGCGCCACCTGTAGGCAGAGCGCATCGTCCACGTTGGGCAGCTTGACTCGCAGTATCTTCAGCTCCTTCTCCACATCGGGATACTGGATATAGAGATAGGCGCACCTTCTGCGCAGCGCCTCGGAGAGCGGCCGCGCACGATTGGAGGTAAGCACCACAAAGGGCACGCTGCGGGCGCGGATGGTGCCGGATTCGGGTATCGTCACCTGCATTTCGGACAGCAGCTCAAGCAGGAAGGCTTCGAACTCCTCGTCTGCCTTGTCGATCTCATCGATCAGCAGAACCACCGGCTCCTCCGCACGGATGGACTTAAGCAGCGGTCGCTCCAGCAGATATTCATCGCCAAAGAGAGATTTTTGCAGCGCTTGCTTATCTTGGTTGCCCATGTTCACTTGGATAGACAAAAGCTGCTTCTGGTAGTTCCACTCGTAGAGCGCCTTGCTCTCGTCCAGCCCCTCATAGCATTGCAGGCGCACCAGCTCGCGCCCCAGCGCATGCGCCATCACCTTGGCGATTTCGGTCTTGCCCACGCCCGCAGCACCCTCGATCAGCAGCGGTCTACCCAGCTCCAGCGCCACGCAGAGCACCGTTGCCAGCGTGTCATCATAGATATAGCTTGCCTGATCCAGCCTTGCCTTGAGTTCATTCAGCTTCATATATATTCACCTCGTATAAAACCAAGCGGTATTTCGCTTATATATACCCTGTTTACCCCTCCATTGAAACGCGAAAAGGAGCGGTTTTCACTTTGAAAACCGCTCTCAAAGCCGTCACATATGGTCGGTCATACAGTCAATGTCCGCAGTGTCCACTGCAATTGCTGCATTTTCCGCTGCACATGCTATCCTGTCCCTTTGCACATGTCTTGTTGTCGGGGCAGCCGATGCACTTCGCTCCCCGCTTCTTTGCACGAACCACATAGCCGGCGGCGAGGGCGAGGATCGCCACGATCACGATCACTGCAATCAGGTTTGCCATACGCACATCTCCTTTTCAGCCAAGCCAAGTATGTATTTTACTTCTTGCCGTGAAGGGCATATTCGGCAGCCATATTCTTGTTGGTATTGTGGATAACGCCTGCGAGGATCGCCACGAAGCACAGCACTGCGATCAGACCGCCCACGAAGCCAGCGCCGAAGGAGCCGGTGGTGATGAGGGTGCCGATCTGGTATACCAGATAGCCAACCGTAAAGCCGATGCCCAGCTGGAAGCCGATGCCGCCCCACAGCCATTTGCTGCTCTTCATTTCGGAGTTCATAGCGCCGATGGCCGCAAAGCACGGCGGGGTATAGAGGTTGAACATCAGGAAAGCCAGTGCGGCGACCTTGGTGATGGCGAATACGCTGGCAACCTCAGCGCCTGCACCCTCCATCAGGGCAAGCTCATCCACATCGATCAGGTTCTCAAGACCCACGAAGCACACAGCCAGCGTGCCGACTACATTCTCCTTGGCGATGAAGCCGGTGATTGCCGCCGCAGCCATCTGCCAAGAAAGCACGCCGATCACGGGAACCAGCAGATAGGCAAAGGGGCTTGCGATGCTCGCCAGAATGGAATCGCTGGCAACCTCGGCCACGGTGAGCTTCCAAGTGAAGGTCTGCATGATCTGCACCACGGTGTTGCACAGCAGGATGA
>CAYWLE010000151.1:0-4747 GCA_964458825.1 uncultured Oscillospiraceae bacterium
CTGAATCCTCGGATTTCCAGCGCTCGTAGGCGCTCAGATTGCTGCGGAGCACAATAATCAGCTTGCACTTTTCCGGCATCCGCTTGGATTCAGGCTTGGTTTATGCAAAGGCACGATCAGCAAAAAAACTTATCTGCCGCCGGAAAACTTCACGCCGCCAATACCGGGAGAGTCCTGCTTCAGGCAGCCAGCATTGAGTATTCCAACCTTGGCAACCAGAGCATGCAGAAAATCCCTTCGAAGAGGATGCTTCGAAGGGATTTTCAGACCGTTGACAAAGATAAGTTAATAATCAGAAGCCAGTCATTTCTGACTGGCTTTCGATATGGTGGAGCATACCGGATTCGAACCGGTGACCTCTACAATGCGAATGTAGCGCGCTACCAACTGTGCTAATGCCCCAAGCGCATCATTTGGCAAGACCAAATCTGCAAGAGATATTATAGCATTTCGTTGCAGAGATTGCAAGCGCTATTTGTGTAAACTTCTATTCCTACGGGTAGTTTTGCCGGGGCTTTTGGCTTGACAGCCATCTAAACATCTAATAAAATAGAGTAGGAATAATATATGCGCGAGGTTTTTATACCCATGATTCATAATCGCAAGCTGAGCAGCTGCCTTGCCCTGCTATGCATCTTCTGCGCCATGCTGACCCTGTGCCGCCCTGCCGGAGGGCTTATCCCGGCAGCCATGGCGGAGGAGAAGCCGGAGCTGCTGCACATTTCCCTCAGCGCCCAGCCGGAGGAACTGGTGGAGCCGGGTGAAGTGACGCTGACGCTGCTGATTGAAAATACATCGGAGCTGGACGCCCAGAACATATACCTCTCCTCATCGGACGGGCTGCTGTCCGAGCCCATTGGCCAGATCGGCGCGGGGGACAAGCAGACCCTGTCCCGACCCCACAGCGTGACCCAAGCGGAGCTGGATGCAGGCTTTATTTCCTATATTATCAGCCACGATGATCCCCTCACGGAGGGCAACAAGGTAAACTACACCGTGTCGGCGGCCATCCATCAGAGCGACCTGCACCCGGAGGCGGAGTTCACGCGGCAGTTTTCCACCCGATACGTGCCTGCGGGCGGCTCGGTAACAATCACCTACCGCATACGCAACACGGGCAATGTAGCGCTCTCCTCCCTGCTGGTGCAGGATGCGCTGGGGGACTTCACCGGCAGGATCGACCGGCTGGATGTGGGCGAAAGCCGCGCACTGGTCAGCCGCGTGAGCCTGAACGAAACCACAAGCTCCGCAGCCACCCTCAGCTATGATGTGGAGGCGCTGGAGAACCAGAGCTTTGTGACCGCGCTGAGCGAAGCGCCGGTTCGCATTGCCTATGGTCAGATCGATGCGGAGCTTTCCGCAGGCTACTCTGCCTTCTCCAACAACACCGCCGATGTGGTTCTTCTGCTAACCAACCTCGGCAACGTGGATTACACTGACATACGCATCACCGATGATATCTATGGCGGCGTGATTGCGGACAACATGCTTCTCCCCAGCGGCGTGGCCGACCCGGTGGAGGTGAGCGGCACCTATCCCGTGCGGAGCAACGCAGGCTTCCGCTGGCGCGTCACCGGCGTGAGCGAGGCCGGCGAAAGGATCGACTTCGTGACCCAAACCGTGACGCTGGAGCCAAAGGAGGTTTTCTACCCCGCAGAGGTCACGCTTCAGGCGCAGGCGCTCACGCCGAGGATACGCCGCGCTGGCAACGTGCCGATGCTGATCCGCATCGAAAACCCCGGCGATGCGGATGTGACGGCGCTCACGCTGACCGAAGCCAGCCTTGGCCAGCTGCACAGCTTCGCCATCATACCGGCGGGCGGCGCCATTGAGCGCAGCGTGCTTCTGCGCGTGAAGGAGGACAGCCAGTTCAGTTTCAGCCTGCGCTATACCGACGGCAGCGGTCGGGAGCGGGATATTTCTGCCCAGCCGGTGTCCGTGGAGATCGCAGCCGACGGCGTGACTCCCGAGGGTGCGGTGCAGCCCTTCATTGATTTCAGCGGCAATTCCATCAAGATCGGCGGAAGCTCCATATTTGCCGTGCTGCTCATCGTTAGCTGCGCGGTGCTGCTGGCGCTCATCATTGTGCTGCTGGTGGTTTCCCATCGGGCGCGCATGGAAAAGCAGCTGCGCATCGCCGCAGAAAAGCAGCGCAGGAAAAAGGAGGAGGCCAGCCGCAGCGGCGCAGCGGGAAAGGCGGGCGTTCGGGCAGGCTCCCCCGCAAAGAAGCCTGAAAAGAAGGGCAAAAAGGTATAAATACAAAATAATAAAAGCAAAAGAGGATATAGATCAGCGTGTTTCAGGGATACAGCAACGAAACCTTTGAGTTTTTCATGGCCATACGCTTCAACAACAATCGTTCCTTCTTTCTGGAGAACCGGGACTGGTATCAGCGTGCCGTGCGCGATCCAAGCATCGCTCTGGCGCAGGCGCTTGCGGATACCGTAGAGAGGATCGATCCCAATCTGGAGCGCCGCCCCCATCGGGTGGTGAGCCGCATCAACCGGGACATACGCTTCTCCCGGGACAAAAGCCCCTACCGCGACCACATCTGGCTGTCCTTCAACCGCATCGACGCGGAAAAGGGCAAGCTGCCCGGTCTGTACTGCGAGTTCAGCGATAACGGCTGCTGCTGCGGCATGGGCTTCTACCACGGCAACCGGTCGCTGATGGATGCGCTGCGCAGGTGCATACTGGCACAGCCCCTGTTCATCTTGGAGCTATGTGCGCCGGTGATGGAGGAATACACCCTCTTTGCCGACGTCAACTCCCGCATCGCCATACCTGAGGCAGTGCCTGAGCAGCTGCGGGCGCTCTATGCCGCCAAAACCTTCTATTTTGAGAAGCCGATCTCCGATTTCGACCTCATCCGCTCGCCTGCGCTGGCGCAGGAGCTATGCGCAAGCTTTGAACAGCTGGGGCCGCTCTACCGTTATATCGTCGATCTGCACCTTCAGCTGGATGGCTGAGGGAGTCGGGTCGCGCCATAAACCTGCCCATCAAACCAAAGGAGGACTTATGATTTCCAAATTAAACGACTGGCTCAAGCTGCGCAGCGGCAGCGACATTCGAAGCGATGCCGAACGGCTCACCGACGAATTTGCCGAGCGCATCGGCTATGTATTCGCCCAGTGGGTCGCCAAGAAGTACGGCACCACCTCCGACAAGATCAAGCTCGCCGTGGGCCATGATTCCCGTAATTCCGGTCCGCGCCTGAAGGAGGCTCTGATCCAGGGCATGAAGGCGGCGGACTGCGATGTGCTCGATTGCGGTCTGTGCACCACGCCCGCCATGTTTATGGTCTGCGTGGAGGACAGCACCCGCGCCCATGGCTCCATTATGATCACTGCCAGCCACCATCCCTCCCAGAAGAACGGCTTCAAGTTTATCACCCGCGATGGCGGGCTTACCTCTGGCGATGTGACCCGCCTGATCGAGGCTGCCGCCGAAGCCAGCATTCCCGATCCCCTCGTGCGGGAGGTGGATTTCCTCTCCACCTATGCCGAGGATCTGAAGGACATGATCCATAAGCGCCTGAACGACGATAGCCTCAAGCCCCTGCTGGGGCTGCATGTGGTTGTGGACGCAGGCAACGGCGCCGGCGGCTTCTATGCTCGGCTGCTGGAGGAGCTGGGCGCGGAGATAGAGGGCAGCCAGTTCCTTGATCCCGACGGCAGCTTCCCCAACCACATTCCCAATCCCGAGGATCCCGTAGCGATGGAGTTCATCTCCAAGGCTGTACTGGAAAACCGCGCCGATCTTGGCGTGATCTTCGATACCGACTGCGACCGCGCCGCCATCGTAGATCAAAATGGCAAGGCGATCAACCGCAACCGCCTGATCGCCCTCATTGCCGCCATACTGCTGGAGGAGCATCCCGGCGCGACCTTCGTCACCGACAGCGTAACCAGCAGCGGTCTGAACCAGTTCATCACCGAATGGGGCGGCACTCACTACCGCTACAAGCGCGGCTACCGCAATGTGATCGACGAGGCCATCCGCCTCAATGAGGAGGGCATCGACTGCCCCCTCGCCATCGAAACCAGCGGTCACGCCGCCCTGCGGGAGAACTATTTCCTCGACGACGGCATGTATCTGGTCACCCGGCTGATCTGCGAAGCCATGCGCCGCAAGCGCGACGGCCAGACCCTGTCTTCCCTTATCGATGAATTGCAGGAGCCCGTGGAGAGCACCGAGATCCGCCTGCCCATCCCCGACGAGGACTTCCGCACCGCCGGTCAGGATGTGATCGAAATGATCCTCAGCCACACGCTGAATAACCCCGAATGGAACCTCGCCCCCGACAACCGCGAGGGCGTGCGCATCTCCTTCAACCTCGATGGCGGCGTAAACAATGCTTGGTTCCTGCTGCGCCTGTCGGTACACGACCCGGTCATGCCCCTCAATGCTGAGAGCGACGTGCCCGGCGGCGTGAAATATATGCTGCGCCAGCTCTATTCTCTGCTCAAGGATGAAACCAGCCTCGATCTTGCTCCCCTCAAGGCTGCGGCGGGGGAATAATTGTTCAGAAATACCATAATTTTCCAGAAAATCGCGTGAAGAACTTTCAACTATTGGATGCTTATGGTATAATGAATGTGGAGTCTGCTGTCCGTCGAAGGACGGTGCAGCGCATGCAAATCCCCATTCCATCAACTGATATAATAAAAGATAGGAGTGCATTTCTATGAATCATGAACAGATGGTCGTCAATGCCATTCGTATCCTCTCCGCCGAGGCCGTACAG
>CAYWLE010000152.1:0-4732 GCA_964458825.1 uncultured Oscillospiraceae bacterium
GTCAGCTGTCCACCGCTATCAAGCGTGCACGCACCATCGCTCTGATGCCCTACGTATCCGAATAAGCGGTAGCCGAACGTACAGTTCAAAAGCCCTCAGCATAGCGCTGGGGGCTTTTTCTATAAATATGCCCGCTGATAACACAGAAAAATGTGACCGGCTCGAATGATCGAGCCGGTCGCTATCTGTATTCTCAGAATCTGTTCTTAGAACAGCGGCACCACGGCGCCCTCATAGGTTTCCTCGATGAAGGTCTTCACTGCGTCGGACTTCAGCGCGGCGGCGAGCGCCAGCAGGGCTTCGTTATTCTCATTGCCCTCCTTGGCGACGAGCACATTTGCGTAGTTATCCTGAATGACCTCGGACTGGCCATCCTCCACGGCGAGGGCATCGCTTGCCTTCAGACCTGCGTCGATTGCGTAGTTGCCGTTGATGACGGCCACATCCACGGAGCCGAGGGAGCGGGGCAGCTGGGCAGCCTCGATCTCGATGATCTCATAGTTGTGCGGGTTCTCGGCGATGTCCAGCTTGGTGGCGGTCAGACCCACGCCCTCCTGAAGCTTAATCAGACCCTGAGCCTCCAGCAGCAGCAGCGCGCGCGCCTCGTTGGTGCCATCATTGGGAACGGCGATCTTCGCGCCATCCTTCAGCTCCGCCAGGGAGGCAGTCTTGCCGGCGTAGATGCCGAAGGGCTCGTAATGGATCTTATCCACGATCACCAGATGGGTGCCGTTCTGCTCATTGAAGTCGCCCAGATAGAGCACATGCTGGAAATAGTTTGCATCGATCTGGCCGGATTCCACGGCGGTGTTGGGGATGATATAATCGTTGAACTGCACGATCTCCAGCTTGATATCCTGCTCGGCGAGGATATCCTTGCAGATTTCGAGGATCTCAGCGTGGGGAGCGGGGGTTGCGCCAACCTTGAGGGTGGTGGCTGCGAGAGCGGAAACATTTGCCAGTGCGAGAACCAGAACCAGTGCGATTGCGAAAAGCTTCTTCATTTTCTTGATCTCCTTTGCGTTAGCATTTTTGATGGTTGTAAAGGTTTAGGCTTGGGGAAAACTGTTTCGCTGGGCTGAGGGGATGTGCATGCGACCCCGGCTGACCTTTTCGGCAAGAGAAGCTTTAAGCTGCGCTGCTCAGACCTTTCTTCAATCAAAAAAGGAGCAGGCAAGCGTTTTTGCTTCGCTTCCTGCTCTCTTTCATGCTGACCTTGAAGCCAGCCTATGAAAACGTATCAGCCATCGGAGCATAGCGAAGCGTGCATGCACATCCAGCGCATGCCCATATACATCATCATAAGGCCGTTGCGGTTGGCTGCGTACTTCATATCTGCTCCTCCTTTCCGAATCCGTTTGCTTTCGTGGATTTATGGACATTATAAAGACGATGGCGCGGCTTGTCAAGCCTCATCTGCAAGTTTTTACATTTTGCACAAATTTTTACGGCTGCTTTGGAGTAGTTCAGCGTCCAAATAAACAGAAATATCTGAAATGGCGTGGCAGGACGCGGAAGCTAGGCTGCTCGGGAGGGAGTGTACATGGACGTACATGACCGACCCGTACAGCCGAAGCTGACAAAGTAAACAAAAGCTCCAACCTCTGTCTTTTCTGGTTGGAGCTTTTGTGGTTGCAGGCTTTATCAGCGTCTGGGGGCTTCAGCGGATGCGCTTGTCCGTCCTCTTGCACACCCGGGAGCCGATCTCCTGGAAGAGCTGCACGATGACGACCATCAGTAGCACAGTAACCAGCATGACGGGGGTATTGTAGCGGTAGTAGCCATAGTTGATGGCGATGGCGCCGAGGCCGCCGCCGCCCACATAGCCGGCCATGGCGGTATAGCCAAGGACGGTGGTCATGGTGATGACGCAGCCATTGATAAGGGAGGGCTTAGCCTCGGGGATGAGGGTCTTTACGATGATTTTGAAATTGGAGGTGCCCATGGCACGGGCAGCCTCGATCACGCCGGCGGGAACCTCCTTAAGCGATCCCTCCACCATGCGGCCGATAAACGGCGCGGCGGAGATCACCAGCGGAACCACGGTGGCGGTGGGACCGAGGGTGGTGCCGAGCAGCCACTGGGTAAAGGGCAGCACGGTGATCAGCAGTATGATAAATGGCACGCTGCGAACCACGTTCACGATGGCGCCCAGCACGGCGTTTACGCTCTTTACGGGGTGCAGGCCGCCCTTATCCGTCACGCACAGCGCCACGCCGATGGGCAGACCCAGCAGGTAGGCAAGCAGGGTGGAAAAGAGCGTCATGTACAGGGTCTGACCGATGCCGTTGAGCATCTCGTTAATCATTGATGCCGTAAACATTCAGCGTCTCCTCCTTGAAATTGATCTTGTGATCCGTGAGCCACTGCTTGACGCGCAGCACGGTGGTTTCGTCCTGCGGCAGCTGCAAGAGCATCTGACCAATGGTTTTCCCCTCCACGCTGCGGGTATTTGCAAAGAGGATATTCACTGCGGCATGGCACTCCAGCGCGAGGTTGGATATGACCGGCTCAAAGGTAGAATAGCCGTCGAACACCAGCCGCAGGCAGTTGCTATCGGAAAACTCAGTATTTTCCTGCTGGGGCAGGATCAGCTGGCGGGCTATCTTAGACTTGGGCTGGATGAACACATCGCGAACCAAGCCTTCCTCCACCACATGGCTCTGATCCAGCACTGCCACGCGATTGCAGATGGTTTCGATCACCTTCATCTCATGGGTGATGACCACGATGGTGACGCCCATCTCCCGGTTGATCTTCTGCAAAAGCTCCAGTATCTGCCGGGTGGTATTGGGATCCAGCGCGGAGGTTGCCTCATCGCAGAGCAGCACCTTGGGGTTCATCGCCAGCGCACGGGCGATGGCGACGCGCTGCTTCTGGCCGCCGGAGAGCTGGCTGGGGTAGGATTTCATTCTGTCCTCAAGCCCCACAAGCTCCAATAGCTCCTTAGCGCGCTTCTCCGCATCCTTTCTCGGAACCTTGGCGATCTCCATGGGATAGCACACGTTCCTGATGGCGTTGCGCTGCGCCATGAGGTTGAAATCCTGAAAGATCATGCCGATGGACTGGCGGGTGGCCAGCAGCTGCTTCTGGGGCATGTCCAGCAGGTTTGCTCCATCGAAGATGACCTTGCCCTCGGTGGGCGTTTCCAGCAGGTTCATGCAGCGAACCAGCGTGGATTTGCCCGCGCCGGACAGACCGATGATGCCGAAGATATCCCCCTCGCAGATGGACAGGTTGATATCCTGAAGCGCCGCGATGCGACCCGCAGCACCATTAAATATCTTGCTGAGATGCTCAATGCGAATGATTTCTTTTTCCATTTGCTTCATCCGTTTCATTTTAATTCGATTCGAAGCCCGTGATAAGGCGATATTTCTGCATTTGCAGGCTTTATCGCTTCTCCGCCTTAGCCCTGCTTGGACTGGAAATTCCAGCCGTCGCGGCACATATCGTCTATATTCTTCTCCGCATGCCAGCCAAATAGCCTTTCCGCCTTGCTTGCATCGGCATAGCAGGTGGCGATATCGCCTGCGCGGCGATCCACGATCCTATAGGGCACGGGCCGGCCGCTTGCCTTTTCGAAGGCGGCCACAATTTGCAGCACGGAGGTACCGTTGCCGGTGCCGAGGTTTACCGCCTCGCAGCCAGCATGATCCTTGATATAGTTCAGCGCGGCGAGATGACCCTTGGCAAGATCGACCACATGGATATAATCGCGCACGCCGGTGCCATCCACGGTATCATAATCATTGCCGAAGACGGAAAGCTCCTTGAGCTTGCCGGCAGCCACGCGAGCCACATAGGGCAGCAGGTTATTGGGGATGCCATTGGGATCCTCGCCGATAAGACCGGATTCGTGCGCGCCGATGGGGTTGAAATAGCGCAGCTTGCAAACCGCCCACTCGGGATCGGCGGCGCAGATATCATTGAGCATCTGCTCGATCATCACCTTGGTATAGCCATAGGGGTTGGTTGCCGAGGTGGGATATTCCTCCCGGAAGGGCACGGGATTATTCATGCCATACACGGTGGCGCTGGAGGAGAACACCAGCTTCTTCACGCCGTGACGCGCCATGGTTTCCGCCAGCACGATGAAGCCATAGAGGTTATTATCATAATACTCCAGCGGCTTGGCGACGGACTCGCCCACCGCCTTGAGCCCGGCAAAGTGGATCACCGCGTCGATCTTTTCCTTGGTGAACAGCTCCTCCATCGCGGCGCGGTCGCGCAGGTCGATCTCATAGAAGGTAAAGTCCTTTCCGGTAATTTTGCGGATGGCCTCCAGCGCCTGAGGCTTGGCATTGTACATATTATCTGCAATTACAATATCATAGCCAGCGTTCAAAAGCTCCACGCTGGTGTGGCTGCCGATATAGCCAGCGCCGCCGGTAACGAGTATACGCATAATATTTTTCCCCCTTTTATTTCGATGGTTGGTTTGGTTGGTATAATTGGTTCAAGGCATTCTGGTAGTATATTTATTATAGCGCAGTTGAGCCTATCTTTCAATTGCAGGGCAGTTAAGAATTGCATAGCGGTTAAGATTGACCAAAGCTCCCGCGCAGGCGCGCCGTCACACCGATTTTTCTTGACTTTACCTATGTTACAACATATAATATAAGGTGATGATTTAGGGAATCATGATACTCGAAATATAGAAGGAGGTCCTTTCCATTGAGCATCAAGATGACTTGTGACGGCAATACCGCTGTCAGCCATGTCGCATATG
>CAYWLE010000153.1:0-4728 GCA_964458825.1 uncultured Oscillospiraceae bacterium
GCTCAGCAGCGCATCCCAAGGATCTTGGTTGAGCACCCGCAGCCCCGGATAGAGGGCGATGGCACGCTCCGCGGCAGGGATATGCGCGTACTCCCGCGCCACGGCGGCATAATCCCGATCGAGATCCAGATAATGGCGCAGGAAGGCTCGATCCGCACCCTCGCCGTACAGGCCATCCTCCCCTTGCCACAGCCGAACCGGGCGGCCTGCCAGCACGGCTGCGAAGCCGCGCTTGGTTTCACGCCAATGAAAGCTCTGTGCGCTGTCCATCAGGCAGAGGCGGAGGTCGATTTTCTCGTTTCCGATGCAGCCATCAGCCGATGCTATTTCTAAAGTATCAATATTAGTATTCATGCTTATTTAATAACGTAATTGCAGGCTTTCGAACCAAAAAAGCAGCCAGACCCACACAAAAAGCACCGTGCAGGCACACAAAAAGCACCGGAGAGAAGCCTCTCCGATGCTGAAAATCCCGATTTTATTCGGCAGCAGCTTCCGCTACGGGATAGATGCTGACCTGCTTGCGGGTCTTGTCCTTACGCTCGAACTTGACGACGCCGTCAATCTTTGCGTACAGGGTATCATCATCACCGATGCCTACATTGTGGCCGGGATGGATCTTCGTGCCGCGCTGGCGAACCAGAATGTTGCCTGCGAGTACGAACTGACCATCGCTGCGCTTGGTGCCCAGACGCTGAGCATGGCTGTCGCGGCCGTTACGGGAGGAACCCATACCCTTCTTATGAGCGAAGAGCTGAAGATTCATCTTGAACATTTGCTTTACCTCCGTTCCTTGAAGATAATCCGAAGATTTCGAGGGTATTCCCTCTGGATTGCCTGAAGCCCTTCCAACAGCGTGACCAGCAGAAGCTGTGCCTGCTGGATCTGCGCCTCGGTGGCCTCCGGCGTCAAGCTTGCTTCAATGAACGCTCCATCATCGTCCTGATCGAACATAAGCGGCGCCTTCAGAACATTTTTCAGTCCGTTGAGCATGGTCTGCGTGAGGGTGGAAACCGCCGCGCAGACGATATCATAGCCCGCTTGGGCATAGCCGCTGTGTCCGCTGGCCGAATAACCGATCAGAGCGCCGTCTGACCGCTTAAAAAATGTCACGGTCGTACCAGAGGTTTTCATTAGCCGTTAATGGCGGTGATTTCAACCTTGGTGTAGGGCTGACGATGACCCTGCTTCTTGCGCTCGTTCTTCTTGGCCTTGTACTTATAGACGATCACCTTCGCGGCCTTGACCTGAGAAAGAACCTTGCCTTCGACCTTTGCACCGGCCACCACGGGGGTACCGATCTTGGTCTCTTCACCGTTGCTGACGAGCAGAACCTCATCAAAAGTAACCTGTTCGTCTGCCTGAGCGTTGATCTTTTCTACGAAGATAACGTCGCCCTGCTGAACACGGTACTGCTTGCCACCGGTCTTAATGACTGCGTACACGCGTTGCACCTCCTATTACTAATACTCGCCGAAGTTTGGCAGCATTTGCATGCGTTTAGAGCCGACTCCGAGCGGCTTACTGAGTTATTATACATGTTTCGCCGCGGCTTGTCAATCACAGATCGTGTTAAGCCGCGGCGTACAGCGAAAAAATAACATTGCTATGACAAATTCCCGAAAGGCTGGCTCAATCAGCGCTCGAAATAGCAGCAGATGCCCTCCACCATGCCTTCGACGAGCAGCGCCTGATAGGCGGGATCATTGAGCTTTTCATCCTCGGCGGGGTTGGACATAAAGCCCATCTCCACCAGTATGCACGGCACGGTAGACCAGTTATTCATGGTATAGGTATCCCGTAGGAACACGCCGCGCTTCTTGGCTCCGGTGGCTTCCACCATGGCATCCAGCAGCGCCTCGGCCGCAGCCTCGCTCTCCTGCTGCTTTTCGCCAGTCTTACGCACAAACATGCCGATGCCGTTGGCGCTCTTATCGGTGGAGCCATCGCAGTGCAGCCGCAGCACCAGATCCACGTTCAGCTCATTCATCATCTCCGCTCGCTCCAGATTAGAGATGTCCACATCGTGGGTCTCGCGGGTCATGTAGACGGTGCAACCCTGTGCCTGAAGCGCATCGCGCAGCTGAAGGGCAATGTCGAGGTCGGTTATGTACTCGGCAATACCCGTACTCACACCGGAGGTTCCGCTGGCAACCTTATTTTTGGTTTCCTTGCTGCCGGGAGCCACGGGCTCCTGCTCCCGGTTTGCCTGCGCCTGATGCCCCGGATCGATGCCGATCACCAGCCCATGCATGCGCGGCACGGCGGTGGGCTGCGGGGTAGGCTCGGCAGTAGCTATAATCGTAGGTTCTGTAGTAGGTTCGATCGTAGGTTCAGCGCTGACCTGCGCGCTCGTCACAGGGCCGTCGATCTCCACAATTTCAGCTCCAGCCAGAGCGGAGCCAGCCAACATCAGGGCAGCCAGCAGGCATACAAACAACTTCCTCATGCCAAATTACTCCTTTATCATTCCCAACTGTCTGGCAGTTTGACGGAAGGCACGCATCAATTGTTCCGCATCGAATATGGAAATGCTGGCATATTTTGCACCGGTCAGGTTCTCCACCGCCTCACGATAGGCGCCGAGGATATCCATCATTTCGATCACGCAGTCCGGGTTTTCAGGATCGGAGGCAAGTATGCGGCAGATTTCATCATTTGCATCATAGCCAAGCATCAGCACCAGCCTGCCCAGCTGAGCCGGGTTGCGGCTGAAGAAGCTGCCGTCGGCAATGCCCTCGCGGATGACCTCGTCCGCCATCGGGCGCAGGCTATCGAGCATAAACAGGCGCTGCTGCTCCCGCAGGCGAACATCGCCGTCCACATAGCTGATCTTCAGAAGCAGCGCGGCAAACCTCGGCTCCTCGCGGGAGAATATGTTCAACGCACCCAGCAGCAGGTTCAGCTTCTGCACCGGCGTGTGCCTGCCTGTGAGCAGCTCCATGCGCAGTCTTTCGATATCATGAGCGCTGCGCTGGCGGCAAATCTCCTCCAGCAGCGCTCCCTTGGATTCAAAATAGTGGTAGAATCCACCCTTGGAGATGGCAAGCAGATCGAGGATATCCTGTATGGAGGTTTCCTCATAGCCCCGCTCAAAGAAGAGCCTCTCGCCAGCCTTGATGATGGAATCCTTGCGCAGTTCACCCTTTTTCATGCCCTGCCGCCCCCTTTCTGCTATCCATTATACAAAACAAACCAAAGTCTGTCAATCATTTATGACCAGATTTTGACTTTGTTTTGACGGCCGCCATCCTCACTTTGCCGACTCCGGTCTTTTTATTTCCGACATTGGTCTTCTTTTTACCAAGCTCAGCCTTCTTGTTACCGACCTCGGTCTTTATTTCTCGACCCTTGCCGGTTTTAGACGAAGCGACCACAGTCTGTTTTCTGCTGTTCGGTCTTGCTTTGGCTGGTTTGGCTGCCGGAGCATCCTTCCTTTTGCGCTCGTAGGGCGGGATCAGGCAGTTTGCACCCCAGCCGATCAGATCCTCGCGGCCCAGCTTCTTCAGCGCCTCCAGCACCAGCGGGCGGTTGGCTGGGTTATAATACTGCATCAGCGCGCGCTGCATTGCCTTTTCCTTTGGATCCTTTGGCACGTAGACGGGCTGCATGTCCCGCGGATCGATGCCGGTATAAAACATGGCGGTGGACATGGTTCCCGGGGTGGGATAGAAATCCTGCACCTGCTCGGGTCGCAGCCCGCTCTTTTTCAGGTAGCAGGCAAGCGCCACAGCATCCTCCAGCGTGCTGCCGGGGTGGCTGGACATAAAATAGGGCACAAGGAACTGGTTCATGTGGGCATTATCATTTGCCTGCCTGTAGCGGTGAACAAAATCCTCAAACACGCTGTTGTCCGGCTTGCCCATATAGGAGAGCACCCTGCCGCTGATGTGCTCAGGAGCCACCTTGAGCTGACCGGATACGTGGTGCTTCACCAGCTCGCTGAGGAAGCCCGAGCCAGCATCCTTGAGCACATAGTCAAAGCGGATGCCAGAGCGCACGAACACCTTCTTCACGCCGTCCAGCTGGCGCAGGCTGCGGAGGATATCCATATATTCCCGGTGGTCGGCCCGCAGGTTTTTGCAGGGCTGGGGAAAGAGGCACTGGCGATCCTTGCACGCGCCGCACCTGAGCTGCTTTGCGCAGGCAGGCTCGCGGAAGTTTGCCGTGGGGCCGCCCACATCGTGGATATAGCCCTTGAAGCCGGGGAGCTTGGTAAGGAGCTTGCCCTCGGCGAGGATGGATTCCTTGCTTCTGGAGGACACGATCCTGCCCTGATGGAAGGTAAGCGCACAGAAATTGCATGCGCCAAAGCAGCCACGCACCGAGGCGATGGAAAACTGCACCTCGGCAATGGCGGGCACGCCGCCCAGCTTATCATACATCGGGTGCCAAGCGCGCTTGTATGGCAGGGCATATACCTCGTCCAGCTCCGCACGGGTGAGCGGCATGTCCGGCTTATTTTGCAGCAGGTAGCGCTTGCCATGCTTCTGGGCGACGGGCTTGCCGCGCACAGGATCCTGCTGGTCATACTGAACCTTGAATGCCTCGGCATAGGCGCGCTTGTCCCGCGCAGTTTCCTCCATGGAGGCGATCTCGACGAAACCCTCAGGAAGCTCGCGGCTCATGACGCAGGTGCCATGAATGCGCATTTCGGAGAAATCCTGCCCGGAGGCGATCCATTCCGCCACCCGCAGTATGCTCCTCTCCCCCATGCCAAACATCAGC
>CAYWLE010000154.1:0-4718 GCA_964458825.1 uncultured Oscillospiraceae bacterium
ATACTTATCATACGCCAGATCATGCCGCTGCCGGATCAGAACCTGCGGCTGATGGTGCAGGGTGAAGCACGCGGCATACTCACCGGCGTGCAGGATTGCGGCGCTTACCAGCGCGCCGAGCTTGCGGCGCAGCTTGTGCAGTTTGATGCGGAGGTTGGTTCGCCGGAGAGCCGCGCCTACATGCGGGTGATCGTGTCGCTGGCAAAGCAGCTGATCAAGCTGCGCGGCGCTCAAATGAACGAATTTGTGCAGGCAATCTCCGGCGAAAAGCTGCCGGGCAGCCTGTGCGACAGGGTGGCGAGCGCCCTGCTTGCCAGCGATGCAGACAAGCAGAAGGTGTTGGAGTGCTTCGATGTGAATCTGCGGCTTGAGCTGACGGCAAACCTGCTGGGCGACGAGATCAGCATATTCCATCTTGAGGAGCGCATACAGCAGCAGGTGCGTGAGAGTATGGATCGTGCCAACCACGAATATTACCTGCGGGAGCAGATACGCGCCATACAGGATGAGCTTGGCGAGGATGAGGATGAGGAGATCAGCGGCTATCGCAAGAAGCTGAAGACCTGCAATATGCCCGAGGAGGCACGCGAGAAGGTGGAGCGGGAGATCAACCGCCTTGCCCGCACTGCGGCACAGTCTCCAGAAGCCAGCGTTAGCCAGAATTATATCGAATACATGCTGGAGCTGCCGTGGAACCAGCGGCAGGATGGGCAGATCGATATTGCCCATGCCCGCAGGATATTGGATGCGGATCACTTTGGCTTGAAGGATGTAAAGGACAGGCTGGTGGAGTATCTTGCCGTGCGCAAGACCACCGATAGCCTCAAGAGTCCGATCATCTGTCTGGTTGGCCCGCCCGGCGTGGGCAAGACCTCCATCGCAAAATCCATCGCACGAGCGCTGAACCGCAAATTCACGCAGGTTTCCCTCGGAGGCGTGCATGATGAGGCGGAGATACGCGGCCATCGCAAGACCTATGTGGGCGCGATGCCGGGCAGGATCATCAGCTCCATCCACCGCTGCGGCTCCATGAACCCCGTGTTCCTGCTGGATGAGATCGATAAGATCGCCAGCGATATGCGCGGCGACCCTGCGGCAGCGCTGCTGGAGGCGCTCGACCCGCAGCAGAACGCATCCTTTAAGGATCATTATGTGGAGGCTCCCTTCGACCTATCCGACGTGCTCTTCATCACCACCGCAAACTCCACCGATCCCATCGATCGGGCGCTGCTGGATCGCATGGAGATCATAGAGGTTCCTTCCTACACGCAGGAGGAAAAGGTGAAGATCGGCCGGCGCTATCTGCTGCCCAAACAGCTGGAGGCGCATGGCTTGAAGAAAGGGCAGCTGCGTATATCAGAAAAGACCATGACGGACGTGATCGACGGCTACACCCGTGAGGCTGGCGTGCGCACGCTGGATCGAACCATCGAAAGGCTGTGCCGAAAGACGGCATTGGCGCTGCTGGAAAGCCCGGAACGCAAGCTCATCAACCTGCGCTCGGCAGATCTGAAGGCCTATCTTGGCCCGCAGAAGTACCTGCGGCAGCCGCAGGACGGCAAGATGAAGGTTGGCGTGGTAAACGGGCTTGCTTGGACGAGCGTCGGCGGCGAGCTGATGCCCGTCGAGGCTCTCGCCATGGATGGCAAGGGCATGCTGGAGATCACAGGCAAGCTGGGCGAGGTGATGCAGGAATCGGCAAAGCTGGCACGCAGCATTGCCCGTATTCGCGGCGCTGAATTTGGTGTGGATGCGGATTTCTTTGAAAAGCACGACCTGCACATCCACGTGCCGGAGGGCGCTGTGCCCAAGGATGGTCCCTCTGCCGGCGTGGCGCTAAGCTGTGCGCTGCTGAGCGCCATAACCAACGTGCCTGCCCGCTGCGATATCGCCATGACCGGCGAGGTAACGCTCCATGGTGATGTACTGCCCATTGGCGGCGTGCGCGAGAAGCTGCTGGCTGCCTATCGCATGGGTGTGACGCGGATACTGCTCCCGAAGGAAAATGAGAAGGATCTGGAGGAGATCGATCCAGAGATACTGGGCAGAATGGAGATCACGCCGATATCCACCGTGGACGAGGCATTTGCGCTGGTTCTGCACAATCCAAAGAAAATGAGGCTGGCAATATGACGATAAAGAAGGCAAAATTTCTGCTTTCCCAGAGCCGCTTTGGCAGCTTTCCCCAGCAGGGGATGCAGGAAATAGCGATGGCAGGCAAGTCGAACGTGGGCAAAAGCTCGCTGATAAACAGCCTGACCCGCAATTCCAAGCTGGCACGCACGTCCTCTGCGCCGGGAAAGACCCGCCTGATCAACTACTACATGATAAACGAGAATTTCCTGCTGGTTGACCTGCCGGGCTATGGCTTTGCCAAGGCACCCAAGAGCGAGCAGGAAAAGTGGAGCCAGATGATCGAGGGCTATCTGGTTGGCTCGCGGAATTTGAAGCATGTGTTCCATCTGGTGGATATCCGTCATGAGCCCACCAAGGAGGATGTGATGATGGTCAATTACCTGCGCCATTATGATATTCCCTTCAGCGTGATCGCCACCAAGGCAGATAAGCTATCCAAGGCGCAGCGCAGCCGCTCTATACCCGTGATCTGCCGCACCCTCGTGGTGCAGCCGTGGGAGATACTGACCTATTCCTCCGAGGATATGACGGGTCGGGAGGCGCTGCTGGATAAGATCGAGGAAATTCTGAAGCCTACGGATGCGGCCTTGGATGCTTCCTTGAGCTTGGCTGAGCCGGAAGATGGCATGGAATAAAGCCCGAATTATAAACCAAACAGGAGAGAAGGGGGAGGAAGCATGCATTACCTGATCGGCAGAGATCTGGATGGCGACGGCAGATATGAGTTCATTCAGGATATGGATCGTATGATCCTGACGGACGACCCTGCCCGCGCACTTCAGATGACGGAGAACGAGCTGGACTACATCGATATGAGCTACCTCAACGACGCAGGCTTTTACGCGCTGGAAGCGGATCGCTTTCAGGTTTCCCTGCTGGATGCGCTGCTGTTTCATCCGGTGATGCGTGGCTATCGGCCGCGGGTGGCTCCGCCGCCCCGCCGCAGACCGTCCAAGCCGCGTGGCTTGTTTGGCTTGTTTGCACCGCCTCCGCAGGCTTTTACGCGCTGGAAGCGGATCGCTTTCAGGTTTCCCTGCTGGATGCGCTGCTGTTTCATCCGGTGATGCGTGGCTATCGGCCGCGGGTGGCTCCGCCGCCCCGCCGCAGACCGTCCAAGCCGCGTGGCTTGTTTGGCTTGTTTGCACCGCCTCCGCCGCGAGCGCCGAGAGCGCCCCGAGCGCCCCGAGCACCCAAGCCGCCCAGAGCTCCGGCTCCGCGACCGGCAAGGGAGCCGCGTGGCTTTGGCGGCCCCGGAGGGGCTCGACCGATGGGCGGTTCCGGCGGCATGCGTCATGATGGTCCCGGCGGTCATGCAGCACCTCGTCCCGGCGGCGGCAGAGGCAAGCCCGGCGGTGGACGCGGCGGCAGGTAAGCCGGAATGGATAGCCAAAAGCCCTTCGAACCAGCATGGTTCGAAGGGCTTTTGTAATTGAAACTACCGAGATTTGCAGATCAGAAATCCTTTTGATATTTGGATTCAGGCTTGACGAAATCATAGCCGCAAGCCTTGTAGAAGTGGTTGGCAGCGGTGCGCTCGGTGCCGCCATAGATGCGCATGCCCTCGGAGCCGTGGCGCTTTGCCCAAGCCTCGGCAGCCTCGATCAGCTTCTGCGCCGCGCCATAGCGGCGATATTCCTCCTCCACGGCGATGGCACGCAGTATGCTCAGCTTCGGGCCGTAGATGATGTCAAAATCGCATACGTGGCAGAAGCCGAGAAAGGTATTGCCATTCTCAGCGACATAGATGCAGTTGCTGGTGGTTGCCATCAGGCGGCGGATGTTTTCCTCAAACTTATCCTCTGGATACTCAAAGCCCAGTGCCTTGCGGCTCAGGCTGCGGATGCTGTGGGCATCGGAAATCATGCACTTGCGGATGGTGATATTCATGCCTGATCCCTCCTTTTCAGAATCATAATAATTATATCATTGCAGAATTGCTATAAACTCTAATTCTATTATAGAGCATTTCGATGAAAAAGGCAAGGGGGGAAAATTCCTTTGATTTGCGCTTGGTAAGCGAAGGGATAAGCTATGGTTAAGCAAAATAACTACACGGAGAATAAAAAGGAGCGCTTCATATTTTGAATGAAGCGCTCAGACCGCTGACAAAGCCCACAAACACAAAAAAAATCCAACCGAACGAATAAAAGAGGTTGGTTTTTTTGCTTCCTGCGTCAGCTTCGACTGCAAATATCAGTCACTTATTATAGATAAGCTCCCTCATTTGCAGCCTTGTTTCCTTGTCTTGTAGGCTTTCTCATCACTCTGAAAATCATTGACTTTCTCAATGATTTGAGCGCTTCATATTTGAATGAAGCGCTCCTAGATTATTGAATGGTTATTTGCCTTGTCAGTGAACGATCAGGCTCTCGCCGGTCATTTCGGCGGGCTGAGCAAGACCCATCATATCCAGCATGGTGGGGCAGAGGTCGCACAGGCGGCCGCCCTCGCGCAGGTTCATCTTCGGCTTTTCAGGATCGACGACGATGACGGGCACGGGATTGGTGGTGTGTGCGGTGAAAGCGCCGCCGGTGGTGGGATCGATCATCTGATCGTCGTTGCCGTGGTCAGCGGTGATGATG
>CAYWLE010000155.1:0-4701 GCA_964458825.1 uncultured Oscillospiraceae bacterium
AGCACGCCGCCAGCGTTCGTCCTGAGCCAGGATCAAACTCTTATGTTCAATCCTTTTCCTGTTCCTCAGCTCCCACTCGCTCAGCTCGCCAAAGCTGACCTCGCTTCCTCTCAGTCTCAGGCGTTTACTCTCTCAGAATCTGACTGTTTCTTCTCTCTTACACCTTTTACTTCTCTGTATCGTTTTCAAGGATCGCTGTGCGTTTGCTCTCGCTCAACGCAGGATTTATTATACCAAAGGTGGATGGGTTTGTCAAGCCCTAAATCAAATTTTATTGGCTTTTATTTGTATATACTATATATTGATGTTTACGAACACGCATACTACTATATATTGTATTTCATCAGAGCAAGATCCTCAGCTTATTCGGTCTTTTGATTGTTAAGAATTGGCTTTTTCGACAAAAAAACAAGCGCCGGTATGGCAAAAACTGCCGCGCAGAGCAGCGAAAAAGCGTAGGTCGGCATCGGATTTAACACTATTCTGTCCTGCGCAGGCATGTTCTGGAGGAAAATGCCGCAAAAACCGCCGACCAGCAGGGCAGAAACGACCCGCACGCAGAGGTATTTGCCCGGTTTCACGCCCAGCGAACGCAGCACATCCATATTTTGAACTGCGATGCACAGCCCGCCGAAGCCGACAACCATGCCAACGAGCATTATCCTCATGCTGGAATCCATGTTTGCGATGGCAGCCAGACCGCCCGGCGCATCGCAGATAGCAAGCAGGGCAGTGGCTGCGCCATCGCCGACGAAGCTTGCCGCCGCCTGCGTGACGCTGCCGAAGAGAACCATATAGCCGCAGATCGAGAGCACGCTCTCCACCGCCTGCCGGAGTCCATTTGGCTGCGCTGGATCAGCGGAAGGCAGGGTGGCTGCTTCGTCATCCGCGAGGCGAAAGCCGCGCAGGCAAAGGAGCAGGATCAGCTGCACAAGGAGCTGTATTCCAGCCAGCCGCCAGCCTATCCCTATCGAGCCAAGCAGACCCTGACCCACGCCGATCACCAGATAGGCCGGACTCATGCCGCAGACGCCCAGCGCCAGACGGCAGGCGTCCTGACGATTCATGCCCGACTGCTCTGCCACGCGCCGTGCCGCGATGGCTCCGCCGGGAGAGCCTGCCAGCATGCCGATCAGCACCGCCGGAGCCGCCTCTCCCGGCAGACCGAGCAGCCCCATGAGCCAACCAAGGCTGCGGCGATAGAGTGAGCAGGCTTCCCGACAAGTGAGCATCGGCATCAGCGCGAGGAAGGGAAACAGCGCCGGAGCCACGCTTGCACACCAGATCCGCATGGCTCTCTGCCCGCCAGCGACGGCGGCTTCCGGACGCAGCAGGATCAACAAAAGCAGCGCGGCGGCAGCCATGGGTTTCACCCAACCAAGCCTGCACTGCCGGGCAGCCCGATTTTTCAACGCCTTCTTTTCATTCATAATGAGAACCACCTCCGTTCCGAAGCTATGTCGGAGCAGGGGTGGTCATGCTCAGTTCAGCGGGAGAGTATTTTCTCCCTCGTCGCCCGGCTGGGCATTTTCGATGAAGAGGTGGAAGGTATCCCCGTCCAGCCACTCATACATCAGCTGGGCTTGGCTGGCATAGCCGATCTCCAGCTTGCCTTCGCCGGGGCGGGCGCTATCATAGAAAAAGTGCAGCGCTCGGGGATAGGCCGTGTAGGTAAGCCCCAGCTCCTCCACGTTGCCCTGAAGCTCGCCATCGGTGCGCGCCTGTCGCAGCGCTTCATCCGTGCTGTATTGGTTCATTACAACTACCGTCTTGCCGCTCTCGCTGGTAAAGCTATTATAGTAGCCGGGCAGGGTGAGCTCGATCATTATGGTGAACATCACGATCATCACCAGCGCCGCTGCGAAGGTAATCGCCACGCCGACCACGCCGGTCAGCAGCCTTGCCCACTTTCTTTCAAAGCGCTTCGACAGGAAAAAGGTGAGCGCCACCAGCGCCGAGCAGAGCAGCACGCCAAAGAGGAAATATTCCGTGCCGGCTTCAATCAAACAATAGCCCAGCCAGCGCAGCACGCCGATCACAGTGAGCGCCAGCACCAGCACCGCAAAATATACAATGAAAAATTTCTTCCGCCCCGAAAGGCTCTTCTTTTCACCAGCCATCCGACTCTACCTCCCATCCGTGCTGCCGAAGCCGCCGCTGCGCTGCCCTTCCGCATCATCGTCCACCGTGATCCCAAAGGGCAGGAATATGCCCTGCGCAAACGCCTCGCCCTGCCGGACATGCAGGGTCTTGCCTTCCGTATTTGCATTGACGAGCTTGATCTGTATATGACCCTCGTTTTCCGCGCCGAAGTAATCCGCATCGATCACGCCCACGCTGTTGTAGAGCTGCACGCGATACTTAAAGCCCTGTCCGCTGCGAGGGTAGATGGTAAGCACCCAGCCATCCTCCATCTGTGCGCGTATACCCGTGGGTATGCGTATGAACTCGCCCGGAGCAAGGCTGAAATCCATCGGCGCAAAAAAATCATAGCCAGCCGAACCGGCCGTGCCGCGCCTTGGCAGGCGAATCTTCTCATAGGGGTTGGGTGCGCCGCCGAGCCAGTCCCTTTCGAACTGCGCCGCGCTCACCTTCATGAACCTCGCAATTTTGTGCATTTGTTTTCTCCATTTTTTCGAATTTGCCCCGTGCGGCTTTTGGGCGGCGTCAGAAAGCCGCCGCCCCACCCGAGCTGCTTTTTATTATATCACGCTTGCGTTTGCAGCGCAACGCATTTATAATAGAAGAAAGCCGTGCATTTGCCGCATCAGGCAAGCAGTCAAATTGGTTTAATATTCAATCAGGAGACAATTTATGCGCATAAACTACCTCTGCCACAGCGGTTTTTTCATTGAGGGAGAGCGGCATGCCCTGCTCTTTGACTACTGGAAGGGGGATCTGCCGCCGGTTCCCACAGGCAAGCAGCTCTTCATCTTCGCCAGCCATCACCACCCCGACCACTTCGATCCCGCGATATTCCGCTATGGCGAAGCCACGCCGAACACCCATTACCTGCTCGGCTGCGATATCACCCTGAACGCAGCCAACCGCCAGCGGCTGGGCATTACCGATGGCATGCTTGCCCGCTGCCACCGCATGCACAAGGACGATGCTCTCACCTTTGGCGATCTCACCGTCCGCGCCATCCGCTCAACCGACATGGGCGTGGCTTTTTCGGTGGAATTTGAGGGTCGGCGGGTATACCACGGCGGCGATCTCAGCCTTTGGATCTGGCACGAGGATGCAAATTTTGACCGCTCCCAAACCCAGCGCTTCTATGAGGAGATCGACAAGCTGCGCACCCTCCACTATGATGCAGCCTTCCTTCCCCTCGACCCAAGGCTCGGCGCGGAATACTGGCGCGGCTTCGATGCATTTGCCCGCCTGATCGATGCCGACCGCCTCTTTCCCATGCACATGGTGGACGACTATGACATTATCCGCCGCCTGATTGCTCTGCCATGCAGCCAGCCTTACCGGGACAGGATCATCCAAATCAAAAAAGAAGGGGACAGCTTCAAGCTCTGAAGCGTCCCCCCTCATATTTATACATTTTTATACCTTATTCTGCACCGCATGGCTCCCCACAATCCAACGCTCCAGCCTCCAAGTGCTTCTATCGTCCAAGCTGCCCATGTTGCCATCGCCATCAACCACGATCACTGCCATGCCAATGTCGCTCCGATCATATTTCATCGCAGCTTCGCCGGGCGTGAGCCTGCAATCCTCATTCTCCCAGCTACAGTCGCCACCATATATGCTAAACCGCACCGCATAGCGGCTATCGCCAAGCTTATCCACACGATAGGCGCTCACGAAGCCGCCGTTGGTACGCTGGTCGGCCGCGCTCAGATAATAATAATCGCCGCTCTTGCGATATTCAGCCGAACCTGCGCCTGCGGGCCGGGTCTTTAAGTAGCGCCATATTGCATCGTTAAGCTCCTCATCCCTGATCCTTGCCTCGCCCAGCGCGCTGCTTACACGCTCGAATTTGTCCCTTCGGTTGAACAGCAGGTGCTGTATGGCAAAGTCCTTTAGAAAGCCGTCCCGCTCGGCTGCCCATTTCTCATTCATATCCCATTCATCATATAGCCCCATGCGCTGCTCACTGAAATTGGAGAGGAAGAGATTGATATTGTGGCGCTGCTGGTCGGTCAGTTCCATCACATCGCCGATGTAATCATCGTTCATCCTCATGTATGCCGAATCAACATAGCCCAGCGTGCCATCATGCTCCACACTCAAAAAGCCATTTAGCCCGACGCCCAACACATTTACCGTTTCGTTCAAAGCAATCCTTTCGATTCGCTTCGAAGCAGTCGTTGCATCCTTGCGCAGTGAAATATATTCATTGCAGTTTACAATAATCGCCCTGTCGCCCAACTCCCATTCCGCAAGCGCACTGGCAGGAGCCGCCAAGCAAATCAGCAGAACCAGCAGCCACAATATCATACCTTTCATATTACAGATTCCTCCATTTTGCTCTATTTAGTTAGACGAAGCATGCACAATTCAGGTTCCATATTTTAGCAGAAGTGGAGCGATTATTGCAATAAACATACTCAAAAAGCACGCTAGAGACGCATGTTTGACCAACATGCATGCATACCAAAACCACCGCGGCACAAAAAAAGGACACAAAAAAGTGTCCAAAAAGAATTGAATCCGGCGACGACCTACTCTCCCGGGCCGTTGCCAGCC
>CAYWLE010000156.1:0-4694 GCA_964458825.1 uncultured Oscillospiraceae bacterium
ATCTGTCCGTCGGTGATGGAGATCACGTTGGTTGGAATGTATGCCGATACGTCGCCAGCCTGCGTTTCAATGATCGGCAGGGCGGTCAGACTGCCGCCGCCCTTTGCATCGCTCATCCTCGCCGCACGCTCCAGCAGGCGGGAATGCAGGTAGAATACATCGCCGGGATAGGCCTCGCGTCCCGGAGGACGGCGGATCAGCAGCGAAATGGCGCGGTAAGCCACCGCATGCTTGCTCAGATCGTCGTATACCACCAGCACGTCCTTGCCCTGCTGCATGAAATATTCGCCCATCGTGCAGCCGGAATAGGGAGCGATGTACTGCATCGGCGCAAGCTCACTTGCCGTGGCGGATACCACGATGGTATAGCCCATCGCGCCGCCCCTTTCAAGGTTCTGCACCACCTGCGCAACCGTAGAGCGCTTCTGGCCGATGGCAACGTAGATGCAGATTACGTCCTTGCCCTTCTGGTTGAGTATGGTGTCGGTGGCGATGGTGGTCTTGCCCGTCTGCCTGTCGCCAATGATCAGCTCGCGCTGGCCGCGGCCAATGGGGATCATGGAGTCGATCGCCTTGATGCCCGTCTGCAGGGGGGTGTCCACATGCTGCCTGTCGATGATGCCCGGCGCATTTGCCTCAATGGGCATAAATGCAGTCGCCGCTACCGCTCCCTTGCCGTCGATCGGCTCGCCCAGCGCGTTCACCACGCGGCCGATCAGCTTCTCGCCCACAGGTACCGATACCACGCGGCCCGTGCGCTTTACGGTGTCGCCCTCCTTGATGCCGCTGTCGCTGCCCAGTATGACGATGGAAACGCTGTCCTCCTCCAGATTCTGAGCCATGCCATAGGAGCCGTTGGGAAACTCGATCAGCTCGCCTGCCATGCACTTGTCCAGACCAGAGGCGCGGGCGATGCCATCGCCCACGAGGATAACCACGCCGGTCTCGCTGGTTTCCAGCTTGGCTTCGTAGTTTTTGATCTGCTGTCGTATGATCTTGCTTATTTCTTCGGGTCTTAATTGCATTGGGTTCCCTGCTTTCTTCTTATCAGAGGGTGTAAGAGGATGTCGAATTTATTCAAGGGCGGCGCTTCTGAGCATGGAATGCAGCCTGCCAAGGCGGCTTCGCACCGTGTCGTCCACGCGCATGCCATCGTAATCCAGCCGCATGCCGCCGATGCAGGCGGGGTCGACCACGTTGCTAAGCTCGACCCTCTTGCCCGTGATCCTCTCCAGCTTTGCGCATAGCCGCTCAGCCTGCCCGTCCTCCAAAGCCACGGCGCTTACAGCCTTCACCGGCAGTATGCCGTTGTCATGGTTGTAGCAGTTGCGGTATACATCGCAGCATTCCATAAAGCGGCGCATGTAGCCCTTTTCGGTCAGCAGCTTCATAAAGCTTAGTAGGTAGGCATGCACCCTGCTAGAAAAGCTGTCGTCCAGTATCCTCAGCCGCTCCTCCCTGCTCAGGCTGGGGGAGGAGAGAAGCCTGATGAAGTCCGGCGCGGCGGCAAAGGCTTCCTTCAGAACCTTCATTTCCGCCAGAATCTCTGCCGAAAGACCTTCGTCCCTCGCCAGATCATACAGCGCCTGTCCATAGACGTTTGCCACGCCGGTCATGCTTCATCACCCGATTCATCCAGTTCATCAATAAAGTGCTCCACCAGCGCCGCCTGATCCCTGCCGTTTAGCTCGCGGGCGATCACCTTCTCCGCCACAGCCATCGCCATGTCGGATATCTCGTTCTTGGCGTCGTTGATTGCCTTCTTCTTCTCCATGGCTGCGTCGGCTGCGGCACGGCTGCGAATGGCTTCCGCCTCCGCCTGCGCCTGCGAGATGATCTCCTCCCGGCGCGCCTGACCACGCTGGGCAGCCTCCTTCACCAGCCGGTCAGACTCTGCCTGTGCCTCGGATAGCTTCTGTTGGTACTGACCAGCCAGCTCCTGTGCATCGCTCTTGGCCTTGCCTGCGGCGGCGTACATGCCGTCAATCTCCTCCTGACGCTTCGTAATCATCCTGTGCACGGGGTTAAACAGGTACTTCCGCGCCACAAGGAAGATCGCCAGCGTATTCAGCAGCACAAATAGCGCCGTCCAGAAATCAACGCCGATAAAACTTTCAAACTGTCCCACGTTTCCGCTCCTTTCCGTATGTGCAAGAAAGGTTTTTTACAGCGCAAACAGGATCATGAAAGCGATCAGCAGGGAATAAATGCCGGTGGTTTCAGTGATGGCGCAGCCCATGATCATCGTGGAGCGCAGCGTGCCTGCCGCCTCGGGCTGGCGAGCCATGCCCTCCAGAGCCTTGCTTACCGCATTGCCCTCGCCGACGGCGGGGCCGATAGCGCCGATGCCCATACATAGTCCTGCACCCAGTGCCTTGCCTACAGTCGTAATCGCTTCAGCCAGAAATTCCATGTTTGTTCCTCCTCGTATCTTTGAAATTCATTATATACACTTACTGCGCGGCGCCGCTGTCCTCGGGAACCGGGCAGGAATTGCCGATGTAAACCATCGTCAGCAGCGTAAATACATACGCCTGCACAAAGCCGGAAAATAAGTCAAAATAGCAGCTCAGCACCGCCGGTATGCCAAAGGCAAGCACGGGCACGCCGCTGAGCAGCCCCATTGCCTGCAAAAAGCCGAACACGCCGAGGATCAGGCATGCAGCGCCGGGAATCAGCAGCCGCTTTTTGTGCAGCTTCAATTTCCAGATTAGCAGCATCGCCATGCCCGCCGCAGCCAGCACGATGGATACCGCCACCCCGCTTGCCGCGATGGCGTTCAGCACAAGGCTCGATAGCAGGCTCATCGCCAGATAAAGTATGCTGGTGATCACGCCGCCGCCCGCCACATTGCCGAAGTGACGAAACGCCATCGACACCGGCTGGGCAATCTCGGAAATGATATTCATCGGGGTCATTACGGCGATCGGCTCGGTAAAGCCCTTCAGCCAGCCAAGGAAGCCGCTGCTCTTGATGCCGTTGCGCCATATGATGACCGAAACCATGATCGCCCAAACCAGCACGCAGCTCAGATCCGCCGTGGACGAGCGCAGAAAGCCCGTCAGGCCGATAAACGTGCCGCAGATGCTGCTCAGGAATATGGTTCCAATGAACGGCGCCCAG
This sequence comes from uncultured Oscillospiraceae bacterium, assembly GCA_964458825.1. Lineage (GTDB taxonomy): Bacteria > Bacillota > Clostridia > Christensenellales > Aristaeellaceae > SFTH01. The sequence goes on from CAYWLE010000156.1 coordinate 3,124, forward strand.
TGCAGGTTGTGCTGTCCCATGGTGTCGCCAACCATGCCGTAGAGCATGCCAACGCCCTTTTCAACCAGCACCTGCACGCCCGTCGGACGTTCCTTCAGGTTCCGCCCCAGCCGTATGCAGGCGATAATCAGTATGATCGTTACGATCAGCGATGATACCGTCGTCTGCGTGATCGGTATGCCGCCCAGTATCGGTATCGTAAAATATACGAATGCGCCGCTTACATTCAGGTTCATATGCTCAGGCGTCCTTCTTTCTGAAAAATTCTGCGATCGTGATGATGGGTCGCACAAACAGCAGCGGCAGCACGCTGGCAAATACATTGCCCACGCCGCTCTTTACCACCGCAAATAGCACGCCAAAGAGAATGATCACCCGCACCGTGTAGCTCAGGCGGATCAGCTTCTTGCCGCCCTTCATGTCCTGCCCGGCAGCCTTGTCGCCGGCCATCACCGCGTTGACAGCCATGAAGAAAAAGTTTGCCACCGATAATAGCCCGCCGATCAGCCCGCCCAGCAGCACGCTCATGCCAAACTTGCCCAGCAGCGCAAATATGCCCAGCATCGCAGCCACGCAGATGACCTCGCCCAGCAGCACGATCTTCGTTTCATACATAACCAGCCTGCGGGAATCCATTTCCTTCATCATAACCAAAACCACTCCTGTTATTTGTGTGCCAGCCTGCCCGACCAGCCTCATTCATGCTCATTAAAGGATATCGGCGGCGCTTCCTGCTTTTTCCTGCCGCCGCGCCTGTCCATCTGCTCCATGATCTTGAGCGATTGCCTCAAGCCGCTCGCCGCGCCGACCAAGCCCAGCGCAATGCACAGCAGCATCGACCACAGCCCCAAGCCCAAGCGTTCCCGCAGCCATAGCCCCAGCAGCGTGAAACCGCCCAGCGGAGCAGCCACGCTCATGCCCAGCTGCGTGATCCATACCAGCATGTTTATTTCCTTCATAGCCGCACCGCCCAGAACATTTACTCCCATTCTATTCTATTCTATTATATCATATCCTATCTTCTTTGACAAGAAATGACTCAAATCAGATACCATCCAACTATTTTTCTGCATGAGCCATTCCTTTATGTTAGCCAATAAAGGTCGCCTGCAACCATTCTTTGCTTGACATATCCAGCTTTTTCTATTATTCTCTCCTTAATTCAACTCAGTATAAACTTATGCGTGCGAATTCAGCCAAATGGAGGGAAGCAGCCATGCTCAAGATCGAAAACCTCAGCAAAACCTATCGCGGCGGCAAGCCTGCCGTGTCCAACCTCAGCCTCCATGTTGCCCCGGGCGACCTCTGTGCCTTCGTGGGTCATAATGGCGCAGGCAAGACAACCACCCTCCGCTGCATCGCCGGCATCATCGATTTTGATTCGGGCGATATTCGCATCAACGGCATATCCATAAAGACCGATCCCGTCGCCTGCAAGTCCCGCATCGCCTATATCCCCGATAACCCCGACCTCTATGATTACCTCACCGGCATACAGTATCTCAACTTCATTGCAGATGTCTTTGCCGTGCCTGCCGACGCCCGTGCCGCAGCCTTCCGCTGCTATGCCG
>CAYWLE010000157.1:0-4622 GCA_964458825.1 uncultured Oscillospiraceae bacterium
CTCCTGGAACATGCGGGGGTTCTCGGGGCAGAGGGTGCCGTCGATGAGCTGGTTGAGCGCCTTGCGGATGGCTGCGTTGGTTTCGTAGATTTCAGAGGAGCGGTAGCTGGCATAGCCGCGCTCCACCTCCTCGGCGCTCAGGCCGAAGATATAGATGTTGTCCGCGCCGACGGCATCGAATATCTCGCAGTTTGCGCCGTCCATGGTGCCAATGGTGACGGCGCCGTTCATCATGAACTTCATGTTGCCGGTGCCGCTGGCCTCCTTGCCGGCGGTGGAAATCTGCTCGGAAACCTCGGTGGCGGGCATGAGCACCTCCGCCTGAGATACGCAGTAGTTCTCAATAAACACCACATCGATGAGCTTGGAGGCGCGGGGATGCCTGCGCACCAGATCGGCGATGGCATTGATGAGCTTGATGGTGAGCTTGGCGCGGTGGTAGCCCGGCGCAGCCTTTGCGCCGAAGATATAGGTCTTGGGCGGCATGGTGAAGGAGGGATCCTCATCGATCTTATTATAGAGCATGAGGATGCCCAGCGCATTCATCAGCTGGCGCTTATATTCGTGCAGGCGCTTTGCCTGTGCATCGAAGATGCTATCGGGATTGACGATGCTGCCCTGCATGCGGCGCATGCGATCGGTGAAGCGCAGCTTATTGAAGTACTTCACCTCGGCAAACTTCTCCCGGAAAGCCTTATCATCGGCAAAGGGAACCAGATCACGCAGCAGATTCATATCCTTGCGCCACTTATCGCCGATGGCGGAATCGATCAGGTCAGACAGGCCGGGGTTGGACTGGATCAGCCAGCGGCGATGGGTAATGCCATTGGTGATGGACACGAACTTATCCGGCTCCATGACGTAATAATCATTGAAGGTCTGCTTTTTGAGGATATCGGTATGGATGGCGGACACGCCGTTTACCGAGTGGGTATAGGCGACGCAGAGGTTTGCCATATGCACCTTATTATAGGCGAGGATCGCCATATGACCAATGCGCTCCCACTGACCGGGATAAGCCTTCCACAGCTTATCGCAGAGGCGCTTATTCATTTCCGCGAGGATCATATACACGCGGGGCAGGGTCTGCTGGAAGAGGTTCTCGGGCCACTTCTCCAGCGCCTCGGCAAGCACGGTATGGTTGGTATAGGCGAAGGTATTGCGGCAGATTTCCTCGGCAAAGTCCCAATCGAGGCGATGCTCGTCCATGAGGATGCGCATCAGCTCGGGAATGGCGACGGCGGGGTGGGTATCGTTGATATGGATGGCTACCTTATCGGCAAAGATGCTCCACTGGGGGCCGTAGGTCTTGAGGAAGTCCGACACGGCATACTGCACGGAGGCAGAAGAGAAGAAATACTGCTGCTTGAGGCGCAGCTCCTTGCCCTGCCACGAATCATCATTGGGATAGAGCACCTTGGAGATGACCTCTGCAAGCTCCCTTTCCTCCATGGCGCGGGCATATTCGCCGCGGTTGAAGTAGCCCATATCGATGCGCTTGGGAGAGCGGGCAGACCAAGTACGCAGCATATTCACCATGCAGGAATCATAGCCCACGGTGGGGATATCATAGGGAACCGCCTGCACAACGGTGGTATCCACGGTGCGGAAGTTCATGCGGCCGTTTTCCTCATATTCCTCCACGCGGCCGCCGAAATGCACGTCCACAGCCTCGGCGGGACGCGGGATCTCCCACACGTTGCCCTCGTCCAGCCAGTTATCCGGCACCTCAACCTGATAGCCATCCACCAGCTTCTGGCGGAAGAGACCATATTCATAGCGGATGGTGCAGCCCATGGCGGGCAGCTGGAGGGAGCTGAGCGCATCCAGAAAGCAGGCAGCCAGACGACCCAGACCGCCATTGCCCAGACCCGGCTCAGGCTCGCGCTCATAGAGCATGCCCTTATCGATGCCCAGCTCCTCCAGCGCCTGCTGGTAATTCTTTTCATTGACTAGGTTTACCATATTTGAAAACAGCGAGCGCCCAACCAGAAACTCGGCGCTGAGATAATACACCTTCTTGGAGGCGGATTGCTGACGAACGCCGCGGGACTCCGCCCGGCGCTGCATGATCTCATCGCGCACAGTAAGCGCCACAGCCTTGTAGAGCTGCTCCTCGGTGGCGTCCTCCACTTCACAGCCAAAATTGCTTCTGAGCTTATCGACTACGTTCTGCTTTATCTCTTTCACTGCCATGCGTCTAAATTCCATATTATGTCTCTCCTCCAGGGATTAACCTTTTCCCACTTCTATAAAAACTCATTTTTCAGTATAGCATGTTTTTTTATAAACTGCAATTGCGAAAACAAGCATTTAATTAGATTTTAGCGCAAATCCTTCAAAAATGTAGGATTTCGCATTGAGAAACAGCATTTTTGCAAGTTCGAATTTCAAATTATCCAGATTTAACAAAGTATTCACTGTTTTTGGCAGGACATTTGGATCAAAATGAGAATAATATAAGTGAAGATTTCAACTTGGTTCTGTTCAGGCTGCAATAATGGCTTCCAGCCCGACCGAGCCAGCCCGATTCCAAACCGGCTTCACCAACCAGTTTCAATATGAAAGGATATGAACCGCTATGCCGCTTACTCTGTCTGAACGCACCCTCGCCATTTCCCCGTCCGTCACCCTCGCCATCGATGCACAAGCCAAGAAGCTGCGTGCCGAGGGCATGGATGTGATCCCCTTCGGCGCAGGCGAGCCGGACTTCTGCACGCCGGAATACATCAACGATGCGGGCAAGTTTGCCATTGATGCAGGCATCACCCGCTACACCGCCGTGGCTGGCACGATGGATCTGCGCACGAAGGTATGCGACAAGTTCTTCCGCGACAACGGCGTGAGCTACAACCCCTCGGAGATCATCGTATCCAACGGCGCCAAGCAGGTGATCTACACCGCCCTTTCCGCCATCATCAACCCCGGCGACGAGGTTCTTCTGCCCAGCCCCTGCTGGCTGAGCTACCCGGAAATGGTTCGCATGGCTGGCGGCGTGCCGATCATGGTGCCCGGCAGCGAGGAAAACGGCTTCATCGTGACCGCCGATATGCTGCGACCCTATGTGACTGAAAAGACCAAGGCAATGATTATCAACAGCCCCTCCAACCCCAATGGCTGCGTATGGTGCAGGCAGGAGCTGGAGGACATCGCCAAGCTGGCCGTGGAATGCGGCTTCTATGTCATCTCCGATGAGATCTATGAAAAGCTGATCTATGATGGCGAGCAGCACTACTGCATGGCTTCCTTTGGCGAGGATATCAAGGCGCAGTGCATCATCGTAAACGGCGTATCCAAAACCTATGCCATGACCGGCTGGCGCATTGGCTATGCGGCGGGCCCGAGGAACGTGATCAAGGCAATGACCGCCTTCCAGAGCCACGCCTCCTCCAACGCCAATTCCATCGCCCAATATGCAGCGGCGACCGCCCTCTCCTGCGGCGATACCTATATCAAATCCATGATTACCGAATATGACGTGCGCCGCCGCCTGATGCACCGCATGATAAACGAGATCGATGGTCTGAGCTGCCGCATGCCCAAGGGCGCGTTTTACATCATGGTGAACCTGAAGAACGTGATCGGCAAGAAATATCATGGAGAGCTGATCGACGGCTCCACCCGCTTTGCCGAGCTGCTGCTCAAGGAAAAGCGCGTGGCCGTGGTTCCCGCCCTTGCCTTTGGCGACGATAACTTTGCCCGCCTGAGCTATGCCACCAGCAGGCAGAATATTGTGGAGGGCTGCAAGCGCATCGCCTGCTTCGTCGCGGAGCTGGAGGACTGAGGCTTTAAGCATCATAATTCCTGAAGCACCCTGATTTTTCAAATGCCATCCATATATAAAGGAATCCCCTGTGAACCAATGTTCACAGGGGATTTTTATGCTGCGGGAGCATATTACTTCTTCACGAACCTATGGTAGCTCTTCTTGCCCTTGCGAAGGAGCAGACCCTCGCCCTCCAGCATTTCGGGAGTGAGCTTCGCGTCCACATCCGTTACCTTTTCATCGCCGATATAGAGACCGCCGGCCTGAATGGTCTTTCTTGCCTCGCCATTGGACTTGCACAGGCCAACCTTGGCGACCCAAGCCAGCAGACGGTCGTCCGCCGCAAGCTCTTCGGCGCTTACCTCGGTGGTAGGCACGGAGCCAGCCAGCGCGCCGCCGCCGAAGAGAGCCTCGGCAGCCTGCTGCGCCTTGGCGGCTTCCTCCTCGCCATGCACGTTCTTAGTGACCTCAAAAGCAAGCACGCGCTTGGCTTCGTTGATGGCGCTGCCCTCCAGTGCGCCGAGGCGGTTGACCTCGTCCATGGGCAGGAAGGTGAGCAGGCCGAGGCACTTCTTCACGTCTGCATCGTCCACATTGCGCCAGTACTGGTAAAAATCATAGGGGGAGCACTTGTTGGCGTCCAGCCAAAGCGCGCCCTTCTCCGTCTTGCCCATCTTGCGACCATCGTGGGTCAGCAGCAGCTGGAAGGTGAGCGCGAAGGCGTCCTTCTGATCCTTGCGGCGGATGAGATCCGCGCCGGAGAGCATGTTCGACCACTGATCGTCGCCGCCGCACTGGAGCTTCACGCCGTAGCGATGGTTCAGCTCGAGGAAATCATAGCTCTGCATGAGCATAT
>CAYWLE010000158.1:0-4569 GCA_964458825.1 uncultured Oscillospiraceae bacterium
GTGCCAACGATCACATCGATGCTGCCCTCCTTGAGCTGGGCAAGTATCTGCTTCTGCTCCGCCGCAGTCTTGAAGCGGCTGAGCACCTCCACCCGCACCGGGAAGCCGGCAAAGCGATTGAGCATCGTGGCATAGTGCTGCTGCACGAGTATGGTGGTCGGGGCCAGCATGGCTGCCTGCTTGCCGCTCATCACAGCCTTGAATACTGCTCGCAGGGCAACCTCGGTCTTTCCATAGCCAACATCGCCGCAGAGCAGCCTGTCCATGGAGCGCGGCTTCTCCATATCCCGCTTGATATCCTCGATGGCGGCGAGCTGGTCGGGGGTTTCCTCATAGGGGAAGTTGTCCTCAAACTCCCGCTGCCAAGGGGTGTCGCGATCAAAGGCATAGCCCGGCACAGCCTCGCGCTGGGCATAGAGCTTGACCAGATCGCCGGCGATATCCTTTATCGACTGGCGCACCTTGCTCTTCTGCCGCTGCCATTCGCCGCCGGAGAGCCGGTTCAGCTTGGGAGCCTCGCCCTCGGAGCCGATATAGCGCTGCACCCTGTCCAGCTGGTCGGTGGGCACATAGAGCTTATCCGTGCCCTGATAGCGGATGTGCAGAAAATCCCGGTAGGTACCGTCGCTGGAAAGCCGCACCACACCCATGAACTGACCCACGCCGTGGTTCTCATGCACCACATAGTCGCCGGGCTTGAGATCGGTAAAGGCGGCGATCTTCTCGCCGGAGCGGGCGCTGGCGCGGCTCTTCTGCCGGTTCACGCCGTAGATATCCGCCTCGGCAATGACCGCAAACTTGATATCGCTATAGAGGAAGCCGCGGTTGAGGGCAAGAGGCAGGATCACAGCCTCGCCGCTCTTCAGGCTTGCGGGCGGTTCCTCGTAGAAGGCAGCCATGCACTCCTGCGCAGCCAGAGCCTGCTTCAGCCGCTCTCCGCGCGCCTTGCCACCCGCCAGCAGCGCAACGCGCCAGCCATCCTGCCGCCAACGCTCGATATCCAGCGCCAGCTCACGCACGTTTGCCTGATAGCCCATGGCGTTGCGACCTTCCACCTGGAATATCGCCTGCGGGGCAAAGTCCTTATCTGTGCGCAGGAAGGGATAGGCGATCAGGCTGGGTCTGCCGTCCATGCGGGCAAGCAGCGCATCATAGCCAAGCAACAGCTCCGCCTGAACCGGCAGTGCGTCACCATGCTCCATCGCCGCCGTAACCATCTCCTTGAACTCCAGAAAGCGGTTCTCGCAGCGCTCCCGCAGGCGCTCCGGCTGGTCGAATACGATCAGCGGATCCTCGATATAATCCAGAATCGTGCTGGCTGCGCCGGTGAGCACAGGCAATATGGATTCGGCATTGTCAAAATGCCTGCCTGTTTCCAGTGCGTCGATGATCTGCAAGAAGGATCTATCCCGGCTGCTGCCGAGGGACACGCGCTCCAGCTGCTCCTACCCATCGGACTGCGCCTTGAGGAACTCCTCGAAGGGAGTCAAGCCAAACTCTGCCTCCAGTTTTTTCTGGCGCGCCTCCTTGCGGCTCACCTGTTCCCGCTTTTCCAGCTCGAAGCGCAGGTAGTTTGCCGCGCTCTTTGCTTCCTCGCGGCTGAGCAGAAATTCCTTTGCGGGATAGATGCGCGCGCTCTCCCGGCGGGAAATGGAGCGCTGGGTCATCACATCGAAGGAACGTATGGAATCGATCTCATCATCAAAAAACTCAATGCGCAGGGCATTTGGCTCGCCAACGGGATACACATCCAGTATGCCGCCGCGCAGCGCACACTGACCCCTTGCCTCCACCAGCTGCACCCGCTCGTAGCCAGCCTCGGTAAGCTGCTCAATCAGCTCCATCGGCTCCATGCGTGCCGACTCGTCCAGCTGGATCACATGGCTGCGGAAGCGCTCCGGCGCGGGCATGCGATGCATCAGCGCATCGGCAGAGAGCACCAGCACCCTTGCCTCGCCGGTGACGCAGGCGCCGATCACCTCTATGCGGCGCATGGCAAGCTCCCGGCTGGCGGCGGAGGACTTCACAAAGGATATGTCCCGAGCAGGCAAAAAGCGCGCTCCACCCTCCAGAAGCACGTTCATATCCTCCGTTATGCGCATGGCAACGCCATCATTTGGCGCCAAAATGACCAGCCTGCGACCCATTTTCCGCCCCAAAGCAGCCAGAAAATGCGTCCTTTGACCATCATCAGGTCCATATATCGCACTGAGCTTTCCAGCCCGCAGCGCCTCTGCCAAGCCGTTCAGCGGCTCCAGTTCCTCCAGCGGTGCAAACAGGCAGTCCATATTTCCCTTCATTTTTCCTCCCATAGGGTCAATAGGATGCAATAAGCAGGTTTCCGTTATTCAGGCATTCTGAGGTTTCTGCCTCAGCCGTTCAGCCTGCCAACCAGCTGCCGCGCAGGCTCCACACCCTTTTCGATCAGCTCGGCAATGACCTCGGCGGCGTTGGTATAAGCGTCGAACATGGTCTTGCGCAGCTCGGCGGTCTTATAATCGGCAAGCACCCAATCCTTCATATCCCAGCCCTCCGGCGGCCGACCGATGCCCACGCGCACCCGGGGGAAGTTATCCCTGCCCAGCAGGTAGATGATGTTGCGCATGCCATTGTGGGTGCCGGCGCTGCCGCTGGAGCGGAAGCGGAGCTTGCCCTCGGGAAGGTCTACATCATCATAGACCACGATCAGCTGGTCATCCTCGGGCTTATACCAGTTGGTAAGCTGCACCACGGCCTCGCCGCTGAGGTTCATAAAGGTTTGCGGCTGGCAGAGCGCTACGCGCTGACCACGGATCATGCCCTCGCCAACCACAGCCTTGCAGCGCAGCTTCAGCATGGGAATATCATATTTCTGCGAAAGAATCTCCAGCACGTCAAAACCAACATTATGGCGCGTGTGAGCATACTTCTTGCCCGGATTTCCCAGTCCTACGATCTCATAAATCCGTTCTTCACCTTCTATTATAAGTTTATAAGTTCATTTTCTATTTCAGCATCCTTTTCAGGATCATTTCATTGTAGCAAGCATAGGCGGCGATTGTCAAGCTGTCCGCGGTGAATATACGGCTAAGGAACGAAGCGCTTTGCAAAGCGGCAAGAAAGCCTGCAAGTGTAGCTGACGCAGGGGTGCAAAAACAATCCAACCTCAATTCTTCTATAGGTTGGATTGTTTTTGCTTTAAGGCTTTATCGACAGTCTGAGCCTGCCACCGGCTGCGGCGACAGGCTCTTGGCTGCCCGGATATTTGGTTTGGAGGTATATCAGTTGGCGATGTACTTATCCAGAATCGCCTGCACGCTGCCATCGGCGATCAGCTCCTGAAGGGCTGCGTCGAAGCTATCATAGAGAGCGCTGTCCTTGGCGAAGCACACGGCGTACTCCTCAAAGGCATAGGCGGTATCAAGGATCTGCATGCCCTCATTGCTGTTGACATAGGCGATGGCTACCTGATCGTCCACGATGATGCAGTCGATCTTGCCGGAGCTGAGCGCGGCAAAGGCATCGTGATACTTATTGTAGCGCTCAATATTGTGCTTGAGACCCTGTGCTGCAACGTCGTCGGTGATGTAGAGGTCGCCGGTGGTGCCCAGCTGCACGCCGATGTGGTAGCTATTTTCAGGATTGAGAATATCCTCAACAGAGGTGATCTCGCTGCCGATCGGCACGATGATGGACTGCACCGCAGTGGTGTAAGGGGTGGAGAAATTCACGTTCTGCTTGCGCTCCTCAGTGATGGTGAAGCCGGACATGCCGAAATCCACCTTGCCGCTGACCACGGCTGCGATGATGGAATCAAACTGCATATCCACGATCTCCAGTTCAACGCCAAGCTTCTCGGCGATGGCCTGTGCGATCTCCACATCAATGCCCACGATATCGCCGGTGGCATCGTCATAATACTCATAGGGAGCAAAGTCGATACTGGAGCCCATCGTGATCGTTTCCGCCAGAGCCATACCCATCATGCACAGTGCGACAACCAACAGGATAGAGATCATTTTCTTCATAGCGTTGTACCCTCTTCTTTTTGTATTTTCATGCATCCGTTTGTGCAACGGAAGTTGATGAAAACAAGGATACCACTGTGCATCGCATTTGTCAATGCATATTTATGTAAATTTCAGCCGTCATTCTGCATATATTTTCTATCCTAATCTACTTTCATTCGCTGCTTTTGAAAATCAGGATGTGAATTTTTCTGCAGGGCTATTGCATATTTATCCGTATACGTGTATAATGTATCCAGCAATATATAATAAAGGAGATTCTACCATGGCATTTAAGGGAAAGAGCTTTCTTAAGCTCATGGATTTTACGCCGGCTGAGATAGGCCAGCTGATCGACCTCGCCGCCGAGCTGAAGGCACAAAAAAAGGCGGGCGTGCCCCACGCCGCGCTCAAGGGCAAAAATATCGCCCTTATATTTGAAAAGACCAGCACCCGCACCCGCTGCTCCTTCGAGGTTGCAGCATATGACCTCGGCATGGGTGTTACCTATCTCGACCCCACCGGCTCGCAGATCGGCAAAAAGGAGTCCATCGCCGATACCGCCCGCGTGCTGGGCCGCATA
>CAYWLE010000159.1:0-4499 GCA_964458825.1 uncultured Oscillospiraceae bacterium
AAGTGGCGCTGGGTGCTGTTTGATTTGGACTGGGCATTCTATGTGGATACCAATTCCATCAACCGCTGGCTGGATCCCGCGGGCATGGGCACGGGAAAATATACCGATACCACGCTGTTCATCGGGTTGATGAAGAACGACCGCTTCCGCGACGAATTTTTCACCTATTTTGGTCAGCAGCTGGCGACCACCTTCTCCAGTGCGAGCATCATGGCAAAGATCGAGGCAAGGTATGATTTGATCGACGGGCTGCTGCCCACATACCTGAACAAGATCAACCTGTCGACGAACAACTACAAGACGAATCTGAAGAAGCTGGTGGATTATGCCGAAACGAGGCCGACCAAGATACTTGGCTACTTTGACGGCGTATTCAAGTTCAGCGATGCGGAGAAGGAAAAATATTTTGGCGAGGCAATTTCGCAGATCAAGGCTTACGAGCAGAGTAAGCAATAGCATTTGAACCTATGATCGCGCAGCAACCTGCGCCGCGAAAGGAAGAAGATGGCGAAGAAACACAGGTCTGTCGGCTGGAGCAAAAGCGCCCAAGCGGGCATACGCCTGACCCCCAAGGGAATTGGGCTGGCTGTGCTGGTTGTGGCGCTGGCTGTGTGCCTTATGCTGCTTAACGGCGGCAGGCGGGAGTCTGCCGAGCTGGGCAGCGCGGACATACGCATCAGCGAGGTGGTTTCCGACAACCGATCCACCCCGGTGACCGGCAGCGGCAGCATTGCGGACTGGATCGAGATCGAAAACGTGGGTAACGGAGCGGTTTCCCTGCGGAACTACTCCATGATGTATGAATCGGCGGTGGGAAAGCTATTTGTGTTTCCCGATGTGGAGCTGGCTGCGGGGCAGCGGCTGCTTGTGCTGGCGGATGGCACAGCCAATGCCTATCGCGGCGGGGATTACCACGCGCCATTCAAGCTGGATTCCTCCGGCGGAGCGACGCTCTGCCTGATGGATGCCTCGGGCAGCGCCATCGACGCGGTGGTTCTGCCGGAAATGAAGGAAAACTGGGCATACTGCCGGGACGACGGCGGAGCTTGGCAGCTGAGCGCGGCGACCACGCCGGGCGAGGCAAACCAGATCAAGCAGACGGCTGCGGAGCTTGGCGCGGATATAGAGCCGCTGGGCGGGGATATTGAAATCACCGAGGTGATGAGCGCCAACAGCGTGTATGCGCCGGATGGAAGCGGCAGAACGCACGACTATGTGGAGCTGCACAACAGGGGCGCTGCGGAGCTTGACCTGACCGGCTGGATGCTTTCCGATGATGCAAGCAAGCTGAACAAGTGGAGCTTCCCGAAGCTGAGCCTGCCTGCAGACGGCTATCTGATCGTCTATTGCAGCGGCGGCGCGCAGGGCGGCGGCTCGGGCGAGCTGCATGCGGATTTCAAGCTGTCCCGCACGGGCGAGAGCGTGTATCTGTCGAATGCGGCGGGGCAGGTGGTTGCGGCGGTCAGCGTGCCGCAGCTGGAGAAGAACCAAGCATGGAGCTATATTGACGGCAGCTGGACGACGGAGGCGGAGCCCTCCCCCGGGGCGGCAAACGGCGCCGGGGGGGCAGGTCAGGCGCTGATCGGCAGCGGCACGATCTACATAAGCGAGATCATGGCTGCTCCCAGCGCGGAGAGCTGCGACTGGATCGAGATATGCAACGGCAGCGATCGGGCGATCGACCTGAGCGGCTGCGGGCTTTCGGACAAGCTATCCAAGCCTCGGAAGTGGCAGTTCCCGGAGGGGACGAGCATCCAGCCGGGCGCCTACCTATGCGTATGCTGCGCAAGCAGCGGGGATACGGCGCTCTACGGCATGCCCAACACGGGCTTTGCGCTCTCGGCGGCGGGCGGCTACAATATATCGCTGGCACTGCCGGACGGCACGATTGTGGACAGCATCTATCTGCCGCAGCAGTACGAGGGGGTTTCCTACGGTCGCACGGAGAAGGGCGGAAGCTTTTATTATCTGGCGAGCGGCACTCCCGGCACGGCAAACAGCGTCGAGCGCTATCTGGGTCGGGCGGCTGAGGCGATCTGCTCTGTGCAGGGCGGCATTTACCGCAGCGGCGATGCCTTCGAGGTGAGCCTGAGCGCGGAGGCGGGCAGCAGGATATATTACACGCTGGATTGCAGCGATCCAAATGAGGGATCCAGCCTCTACAGCGCGCCGATACGCATATCCTCCACAACGATCCTGCGCACGCGGGTGTACCGCGAGGGCTATATGCCATCCTTCATCGGCACCCAGAGCTACCTATATGACATCAACAATGCGGATTCTTACCGGATTGTATCGCTGGTTTCCGCCCCGGACAACCTCTACAGCGATGAGAAGGGCATTATGATAATGGGCCCGAACGCCTACAAGAGCTGGCCCTACGGCGATTACGGCAAGGGAGCCAATTTCTGGATGGACTGGGAGCGGGAGGCGCATGTGGAGCTATTCCTGCCGGACGGCAGCACGGCGGTATCGCAGGGCTGCGGCGTGAAGATGCATGGCAGGCACAGCCGCACGCTGGATATCAAGCCGCTAAAGATCATTGCCCGAAAGGAATACAGCGGCAAGAACAGCTTCGAATATCCCATCTTTACCAAGCGGGATTATGAGCAGTATCAGTCCTTCCTGCTGCGTGCCTCGGGGCAGGATTACAAGACCACCTTCATGCGCGACGCCGTATTTGACGCGCTGGCGGCAGATTCCTCGCTGATGTATCAGGAGGCGGAGCTGTGCGTGTGCTACATAAACGGTGAGTATTACAGCATGATGTATCTGCGCGAGCGGATCAACCCCTACTCCATATGCCAGTTTGAGGGCTGGGAGGGGCAGGAGGACAGCATCGATATCGTAAAGGGCAAGGCGATCGTGGTACACGGCAGCAACGATAGCTTCGTGGCCCTGAACCAGTGGCTGGAGAGCCACGATGCAACCACCCAAGAAGCCTATGACATGATCGACGCAAACATCGATATCGACAACTTCTTGGAATACATCGTGTATTCGGGCTTTTCCTCACTGGACGACAATTTCAATGTCAAGCGCTACCGCAACCGCGACGGCGACGGCAAGTGGCGGTGGATATTATTCGATATCGACCGCGGCCTGCGCGAGGATGTGGACTGCTTCGAGCTATTTGCCAACGGCAGCTTTGCCACGCTGTTTAAGGCATGCATGCAGAACCCAACCATACGGGCGCGCTTTTTGGAGATCATGAACGACCTGCTGGCCGACACGCTATCCTCGGCAAATGTTCTTGCCAAGTTTGAGGCGCGCTGGCAGGAGCTTCAGCCGCTGTTCCCGGATTACCTGAACAAGCTGGGGCTGGAAATGAGCCGCTTCACCAGCAGGCTGAAGTCGCTTTACAAAAATGTGGAGCGCCGACCCGGGCAGATGATAAAATACTGCATGCAGTATCTCAACATCAGCGAGGCGGAGGCGGAGGTTTGCTTTGCGGATGCGATAGCCGCGATCCGTGCAAATCAGTGAGCGATTGGTTTTTGAATTACGGGAGGTGATCGCTTCAATGCCAGAAAAAAGAACACAGCTGCCTGCGCGCCATGAGCTGAAGTACTTCATCAATCCGGCGGAGCTGGAGGCGCTGCGCATGCGGCTAAGACCCGTGCTGCACATGGATTCCCACTGCGCGGGTGGAAAGCCCTATGTTATCCGCTCCCTTTACTTCGATGATGTGGACGACAGGGCATTTTACGACAAGATGAGCGGCGTTATGGCGCGAGACAAATATCGCATACGCATATACCGCTATTCCGACAAGGAGATATTTCTGGAGCGCAAGCGCAAGATTGGCGACCTGATACAGAAATCCTCTGTGCAGATCACCCGCAGGCTATGCGACCAGCTGATCTCCGGCGACCCACGCGGCTTGCAGACGTCCAGCAGCCCGCTATTGCAGGATATGTACGTGCAGATGCGCACGCGGCTTTTGCAGCCGGCCGTCATCGTGGATTACCAGCGCGAGGCTTACCTGCACCCGGCGGAGAACGTGCGCATAACCTTTGATATGCAGCTGCGCAGTGGGCTATACTCGCGGGAACTGTTCAATCCGCATCTGCCCACGATATGCCCCCACGACCGCAATGTGGAGATACTGGAGGTCAAGTTTGACCGCTACCTGCCCAGCCACATTCAAGCCCTGCTCTCCGGCATAGAAGCCGAGCGCAGCGCCATTTCGAAATACGTTCTCTGTAGAAGGTTTGAGCCCCTACAGGGCTGACGCAAGAATACGCACTTCACTATTATTCAAAAGCGACGCGATTTAGGAGGAACGAGCAATGAACCTTTCCAGTATCTGGAGCTCTCAGACCATCACCCCGGCATCCTGGCTTACCATCATCTTCTCTCTGGTTATGGCTTTCGCAGTGGGTCTTTTCATCGCATGGGTATACAGGCGCAACTACCGCGGCGTGATGTATTCCAACAACTTCACCCTCACCCTTGTGCTGATGACGCTGATTACCTGCCCGGTGGTTATGTGCATC
>CAYWLE010000160.1:0-4483 GCA_964458825.1 uncultured Oscillospiraceae bacterium
CACTGGTTCCAGCCGCTGACCGGCATCACGGCGGAAAAGCACGATGGCTTTGTCAGCCCGGTGGGTGACGGTACCGCCATCATGGAGTTCTCCGGCAAGGAGCTTGTCCGCGGCGAGCCGGACGCTTCCTCCTTCCCTTCCGGCGGTCTGCGTGCGACCTGCGAAGCACGCGGCTACACCGCATGGGATCCCACCAGCTATGCCTTTATCAAGGATGGCGTGCTCTGCATACCCACCGCCTTCTGCTCCTATGGCGGCGAGGCGCTGGACAAGAAGACCCCGCTGCTGCGCTCGATGGAGGCCATCAACAAGCAGACCATGCGTGTGCTCAAGCTCTTTGGAAACAGCGCGCTCTCCGTTAAGACCACCGTCGGCCCGGAGCAGGAGTACTTCCTCATCGACGAGGAGCTCTATTCCCGCCGCAAGGATCTGATCTACACCGGCCGCACCCTCTTTGGCGCACGCCCGCCCAAGGGACAGGAGCTGGACGACCATTATTTCGGTGCGCTCAAGCCCCGGGTGCAGGCGTTTATGACGGAGCTGGACGAGGAGCTGTGGAAGCTCGGCATCCTCGCCAAGACCGAGCACAATGAGGCTGCCCCCGCCCAGCACGAGCTGGCGCCCGTATTCACTACCACCAATATCTCCACCGACCACAACCAGCTGACCATGGAGCTGATGCAGAAGATCGCCAAGAAGCACCATATGGTTTGCCTGCTGCATGAAAAGCCCTTTGCCGGCGTGAACGGCAGCGGCAAGCACAATAACTGGTCGCTCTGCACCAATACCGGCGTGAACCTGCTTGAGCCGGGCGAAACGCCCTATGAAAACGCCCAGTTCCTGCTGTTCCTCTGCGCCGTGATCAAGGCAGTGGATGATTATCAGGATCTGCTGCGCTGGTCTGTCGCCTCTGCATCCAACGACCACCGTCTCGGCGGCTATGAGGCTCCGCCAGCCATCGTATCCATGTATCTGGGCAGCGAGCTTTCCGAGATACTGGCCGCCATCGAATCCGATACCGCCTACGGCAGCCACGAGAAGGAGGTTCTGAAGGTAGGCGTGCATACCCTGCCCCGCTTCCCCAAGGACACCACCGACCGCAACCGCACTTCTCCCTTCGCCTTCACCGGCAACAAGTTCGAGTTCCGCATGCTCGGCTCCTCCGCCTCCATTGCCGATACGAACACGGTAATCAACACCGCCGTGGCGGAGGTACTGCGCCAGTTTGCCGATACGCTCTCGCAGGCAACCGACTTTGAAACCGCGCTGCACGAGCTGATTCGCCAGACGATCATCGATCACAAGCGCATCATATTCAACGGAAACGGCTATGACGAGGCTTGGATTGCCGAGGCTGAGAAGCGCAGGCTGAAGAACCTGCGCTCCACGCCGGACTGCGCACCCTGCCTGCTGGATGAAAAGAACGTGGCTCTCTTCACCGCCCACAAGGTTTTCACCCGAGTGGAGCTGGAATCCCGCTGCGAGGTTATGCTGGAGAACTATGTGAAGGTTATCAACATCGAGGCGCTCACCATGCTGGATATGGCGCGAAAGGATATCCTGCCCGCCGTCAGCGGCTATTGCGGCGAGCTGAGCCAGACCATCGCCGCCAAGCACAGCATCGGCGGCATAGATTCCAGCTACGAGCTGGAAACCGTGCGGGAGCTATCCAGCCTGCTTGCCAAGGCTCACCGGCAGGTTGGCATTCTAGATGTGGCGCTGAGCGTGGTTCGCGGCGATACCAGCCTTGAGCGCGCCCGCTACTACCGCGACAACGTGCTTGCCGCCATGAACGAGCTGCGCCACACCGTGGACGCCATGGAGCTGCGCACCAGTGCCAAGCGCTGGCCCTATCCCTCCTATGGCGAGCTGCTATTCAGCGTGAAGTGAGCCTATTCACTCAGGCTGCTTGCGCTTGACATGACAATACAAAAACTCCTTCGAGCAATGACGCTCGAAGGAGTTTCTTTCACTATATGCTTTACTGTCTGATTTACTTTTCGGTTTCCTCGCGCTCGATCTGCATCAGCAGCTCCACGCGCTCGGCATGGCGACCGCCCTCCGCCTCGGTATCGAGGAAGGCGTCCACGATCGCCTTCGCCATTTCCAGCCCCACGATGCGTGCGCCGAAGGCGATCATATTGCAGTTATTGTGGGCGCGGCAAAGCATGGCGCTCACCGGCTCGGACACGCAGGCACAGCGGATGCCGCGCACCTTATTGGCTGCGATGGAGATGCCCACGCCCGTGCCGCAGATGACGATGCCCCGCTCCGCCTTGCCGCTGGTCACCGTGCGGGCAACCTCAGCGCCGCGCAGGGGATAATCCGTGCGGGCAACCTCGTCGATGCCAAGGTTGATAACCTCATGTCCCTTTTCCTTCAGATACTTCACGATCTCATGCTTCAGCTCCACCGCTGCATGATCGTTGCCGATGGCGATCTTCATATTGCTTTGTCCTCCATATTGAATTGATTGAATTTACCCGAATCGATTCCGGCTGGTTTTCTCCTCTGCTACAAATATACAACCATGCCGCCCGTTTGTCAACTGCCTCTCGCCCATGAACCTTGACAAGCATCCATGAAAAGTCTACAATAATATAGTCTAATAAAACAATTATGCTGGTATCTTTTTTGCCAGAGCCCGCCTGTGCGCATGGATCATCGATCTGCTGCGCAGCCTGAAGGAAGGAGACAAAACCATGCTCAAATCCACATTTCCAACCAGCCCTGCCCAGCCGAGCCAGAAGCCTTGGCTGCGACGCCTGCTTGCCGCCGCGCTGATCCTATGCCTGCTGCCGGCATGTGCGCTGGCATTTGAGGGCAATGGTTATCCCGCTCCCTCCGGCGCTCTGCCTGCCGATTCCCTCGCCGGCAGCTTCGGGGACATGGCGCTGCTGCTGAGCCTCGACGCCGAGCCGGACTACTCCCACATGGAAAATGGCTTTGTCACCGCCTGCTTCTTTGCCTTCAGCGAGGATCAGCAGAATTATCTGGAGCTTTACCTGACGCTGCCGGCCACGGTCATCAGCGGCGATGTGCTCTCCAGCAGCGATATGCTTGCCACAGGAACCTCCATCTACCTCTATGAGATCACGCCCTATGGCGAGAGCCTCTACAGCGCGGATCAGATGCTCGGCATTCCCTTCCCCCTCGCCTCCTCCTATGAGATAAGCATCCGCGAGGCGAGCCTCAGCGACACCGCCATCTGCCTGCGCGGCAGCATCGCCGCCAGCCTCGTGCGATCGGAGGAGGCAGCCAACCAGCCTCAGGCGATCGACCTGAGCGATGTAAGCTTCGATTTCACCCTGCCCATCGGCGGCACGGCAGATAGCCCGAAGGGCAGCTTGCAGAAGGCGCCCGCCTTCACCCTGCCGCCGGACTATGCCATTGCCTGATTCTTTTGGGCTGGATCACAGGCTACTAAAAGAAGCATTACTTGGCTGGATGGATGCCTGAATGACTGATAGAAGCATGAAACCTGACTGACAGAAGCATTAGACTTGACTGATAGAAGCATTGATAGGAGGATTCGTATCATGAAGAAGCTGATATCGCTCATTCTGCTCGCCGCGCTGCTCGCGTCCTGCGCCGCTGCGGAGGGCGTGCGGGTGGCTGCGCTGAAGGGGCCCACGGCGATGGGCATGGTGAAGCTGATGGCAGACAGCGAGGCTGGCTCTGGATATGATTTTCAGATCTGCGCCGCTGCGGATGAGATCACGCCCCAGCTGGCACAGGGCAAGCTGGACATTGCCGCCCTGCCCGCCAACCTTGCCGCCATACTCTACAGCCGCATGAACGGCGGCTTGCAGGTGCTGGCGGTGAACACCCTCGGGGTGCTCTACATTGCCGAGCGCGGCGAGCGCATCCAGAGCGTGGCTGACCTGCGCGGCAAAACCATCTATTCCGCAGGCAAGGGCTCCACGCCCGAATATGCCCTGAGCTATATCCTGCGTGGCAACGGGCTGACGCCGGGGGAAGATGTATTCATTGAGTTTAAGAGTGAGCATGCCGAGTGCCTATCCGCGCTGATGAAGGATGGCGAGGCTGTCGCCATGCTGCCCCAGCCCTTCATGACCACCGCCCTGAGCAAGGCAGGCGACATGCGGGTGGCGCTGGATCTGACCGCCGAGTGGGATGCATTGCAGCCGGAGGAGGGCGACAGAAGCGCCATGATAACCGGCGTGCTGGTTGCCCGGCGGGACTTCATTGAGGAAAACCCCGCCGCCGTGGCAGAATTTATGGATGGCTACGCTGCATCGGTTGCCTTTGCGCAGGAAAATGTGGTGGAGGCTGCGCTGCTGGTGGACAGCTACGGCATCGTCAGCGCCGAGGTTGCCCAGAAGGCTCTGCCCGCCTGCAAAATCGTGTGCATCACCGGCGATGAGATGCAGGAAGATCTATCCGGCTACCTCGAGGTGCTCTATGCCCAGAACCCCGATTCCGTGGGCGGCAGCCTGCCGGACGCGCAGTTTTATTATAC
>CAYWLE010000161.1:0-4439 GCA_964458825.1 uncultured Oscillospiraceae bacterium
ATATTGAACTTGATATCATTAAGCATGAGCAGCCCATTGGACTTTCGATCCTCGGTAAGGATATTCAGCCCCAGCGCGATGGCGTCCGCCTCGCTGCGTATGCTCACTCGCCTGCCTTCGATACTTATATCGGCCGTTGTATCCCGATAGCCGCCAAAGAGCGCCGTGATGGTTTCGGTTCTGCCCGCGCCAACCAGACCCGCAAAGCCCAGACATTCGCCTCGGCGCAACGTGAAGGACACGTCCTCCACCAAATTCCGATCCATGATGCGTGGATCCGGCACGGTCATATGCTCCACCCGAAGCACCTCCTCGCCGATCTGAACATTTCTGGATGGATACAGCTGCGAAAGCTCGCGTCCAACCATGCCGGAGATGATCTTGTCGCGCCGGTAATCTGCCTTTTCATAAGTGGTAATCACCTGACCATCGCGCAGGATGGTTACTCGGTCGGTCAGGGCAAAGATTTCCTCCAGCTTATGAGTAACAAAAATAACGCTGGTTCCCTGAGCCTTGAGGTGGCGCACAATTTCAAACAGGTTTTCAACGTCCGCCTGAGAGAGGGCGGTTGTGGGCTCATCCAGAACCAAAACCTTGGGGTTCCATGAAATTGCCTTGGCAACCATAACCAGCTGCTTCTGACCAATAGAAAGCCCTCCGACATTTGCACGTGGGTTCAGGCTGAACTTATTGGCGCTCAAAAAAGCCTCGCAGCGCTCCATAAGTGCGCTCATGCGGAAGCCCCTGCCCTTGTCCTCGCCATTTAGATGACCAACGAAGATATTTTCGGCAACGCTCAGATCCTCCATGACGTTGATTTCCTGCGGCACATAGCCTATGCCCTTGGCAAGTGCATCATATGGGCTCCGGTTGCGCAGCGGCTGATCGTCAAACAGCAGCTCGCCTTCATAGCTTCCATGCACATACACGCCATTTACAATCTTGAGCAGCGTGGATTTGCCCGCGCCATTTTCACCGATCAAACCCAGAATCTCGCCCCTGCGCACCGTGAAGCTGACGTCGCGCAGCGCCAGCACGCCCGGAAATCGCTTTGTAACCCCCTTGACCTCTAAAATGTTTTCACTCATACAGCTTTCCTCTTTCTATTTCGATATAGATATTTGGTATGGGCTTTTATACTGTTTTTTTGCTTTTATACTGTTTTTTTATAAGATCATCCGAGCCTGTCCGGCTTGCCGGAATGCAATTCTAAAGCATGCGATGCCTCCGCATGGTTTAGAGCTGCATTCAATGGCTCGTTGGTTCAGGCAAATATAGGGGGATGGTGGCACGCAGCCTAAGCCGCGTGCCACCGGGAATCAAGATAAAAGCATTTTAGCAAAGCAAGGATAGGATCAAGGCTTTGCATGCTCTATCAGCAGCCTGAATTTACTTGAACTGCGCCACATAGGTATCCACGCCGCCCAGAATCTCGCGGTAAGCTGCGACGTCCTCTGCGGTGATAACGGGTGCCTCGCAGTAGTTCTCATAGGCGGGAGCCTCGCCGCGCAGGAATGCGTCCAGATGGCGTGCGCAGCCTGCCCACAGGTCATAAATGGGCTGAGCAACCAGACCATATACGCCGCCCTGCTCCAGAATATCGAGGTTGGCGGAAGTTGCATCCATGCCGATTACATAGCCTTCCCAACCAAGATCCTCGGCGGCCTGCGACCAAGTCTGCGGAGAAGTGCCGGTGGTGCCGAAAGCGCCGACCAGCTCGCCGATATTTGCCTGCAACAGGGAGGTAACAACGCCCACGCCCTGCGTTACATCGCTGGATTCAACCTGCGGATCCAGAACCTTCATATCAGGATAGTTTTCATGAATGGCGCGGGTAAAGCCAGCCGCAGCCGCATTTTCATTGTCGCCAAAGGCAGACTGGGTGATGGCGACGGTTCCCTTGCCGCCCGCAGCCTCGCCAATCGCCATGCCGGCTGCATAGCCATAGGCATCGGCGTCGATGCCATAGAAGCCGGTAAACAGCTCACGATTGATGCCATAGGTATCCAGATCGGCATCATCGATAATCGTCCAGCCATCGACAACCGGAATGCCGGCATCGATGAATTTCCTCGCCATATTCCAGCGGGTTTCGCCATTGATCGGGATGGCAACGCCGGCAAGATTATCATACTGGGCAATCACGGAATCGATCATCTGCTCAACAGCTGCCGCATCGGTGGTATCACCGCCGATGTAGAGAGGCTTATAGCCAAGTTCCTCAGCGGTCTGCAAAAAGCCGGTCATCCAAACCGCTATGGTTGTGTTGGAAGATGGATAGCATACAATGCCAAGGTACTTGTCGGAGGGATCATACTCATCCGCAAGGCAGGCGACGCCGGAGAGCAGCAGCACCAGAGTCAGCAGGCAAACCAGAATCTTCTTCATGTCATTTTTTCCTCCTTAAATGTTTGATGGACTGACCGGAGAGGTTTTTTTCTCTCCCTCTTACCGTTGCAGCGCATGTGCAAGCGGTTGCACTATTATTATAGCATGCAGCCTTTTGAAATGCAACCATTTTGCCAGTAATTTCTTTTTCACTCATAAATTCGGCATTTTCAATGATAAATACCGCCACAGTATAGCAATGTTATATAAATTTCGCTCTCAGCAGCATCAACGCACTCCTGTCGTAACTCACTCTTGCAGCATTCTATCAAAGCATTTCAGTGGTTTATATTATCGGTTGCGCAGCGTTTTTCATCGTCAGATGGGTTTTTAGTCGCTAGGCACGCCCTACGAAGCATCTATACTCGCGCTAAATTCACAGTTTATGCTTGGTTTGTTTGTGCATCATCACAATCATACATATTTTACGAAATCAGGAGCATTTTCTGTTTGCAATCGGTTGCAATTCCGAAACTTATATGCTATAATAGCAACCGGACAAGTCAGCGGCAAACACAGGCAGGTAAGCGAGGTTCTTCCTCCACAAGCCATCAGCCATCTAATAAAAATAGTTCTGCAGGAGGTGCAGGCATGAATCCTCGGTACCAAAGCGATATCGCTCCATTCAAAATGCTAGGAAACCTGTATTTCATCGGAAGCCGCGCAGTTTCCGTGCATCTGATCGATACCGGCGAGGGGCTCATCATGATCGACACCGGTTTCCCTCATATGCAGCAACAGATATTGGAGAGCATGCGCCTACTTGGCTTTGATCCATCGGACATACGCATACTTCTACACAGCCACGGCCACTACGATCACATCGGAAACACTGCTTATTTTAAGGCGCTCAGCGGCGCGAAGACCTACATCAGCCGTGTGGACAACGACATTGTAAATGGTCAGCGCAGGCTATCGTGGGCGGAGGAGCTTGGTTATGCACCGCTGCCCGCCTTTGACTGTGATGTGCTATTGGAGGATGGTGACGTGCTTGCGCTGGGCAACACCCGCATTGCATGCCGCCTCGCGCCGGGGCATACCGAGGGAACCATGTGTTTTTTCTTCGAGCTTGAGGATGGCGAGCGCAGGCTTCGTGCAGCCATGCACGGCGGCGTCGGCACCAACAGCATGGAGAGAGTCTTCCTCGAAAGTCACAGCCTGCCTCTAGAGCTCAGGAGCATCTTCCGCCGCGATCTACACGCGCTGGCAGAAATACCGGTGGACGTGGTGCTGGGCAACCACCCCGACCAAAACGATACCGAGGGCAAGCTACATCGCATACAGGCAGGGGAAAGGAACGCCTGTATCGATCCCGACGAATGGCGGCGCTTCCTGATGACTTGTGAGCTCAGGCTGGATCGCTGCATTGCGGCGGAACAGGCTTGAACCCAACGCATATATACATTTATATTGGAGAAAAACCCTATGCTGATTTCTTACACTAAGCTCAGCGACTATTGCCAAAGCGCGCTGAAAGCCTGCGGGGTATCTGCCGCGGATGCACGAACCACCGCCGAGGTTCTGATCAATGCCGATATGCGAGGAATCCATTCCCACGGCGTCATCCGCATGCTTGGCTATGCCCAGTGCCTGCTCTCCGGCGGCATAAAGCCTAATGCACAGCCAAGGATCATCACGGAGGGCTGCTGCAATGCCTTGGTGGACGCCGATCGGGGGCTCGGGATTCCCGCCTCAATATTTGCCACGGAGCTGGCACGCAGAAAGGCGCTCGATGGCGGTGTGGCTGTGGTTAATGTATTCAATAGCCATCACCACGGTGCCTGCGGCTATTACAGCCAGAGTCTGGCGAATTTCGGTCTGATTGCCATGGCAATGTCCACCGGTGACGTCATCATGGCTGCCAGCGGCAGTGCCTCGCGTGCCATTGGCAACAATCCCTTCAGCTATGCCATTCCCGCAGGCAAGTACCGCGCCATTTGCTATGACATTGCCATGAGCGCTGTGGCGGCGGGCAAGCTATCCATCGCCGCCGACGAGGGCAGGTCGATCCCCCTCGGCTGGCTGCTGGATCCCGAGGGCAGGTCGAGCAC
>CAYWLE010000162.1:0-4433 GCA_964458825.1 uncultured Oscillospiraceae bacterium
TATGTGCGAAATAGCCCAGCTTTCGCTGGTCTTTTTCGACAGGCTGAGGGATGCCATTGGCAGGGCTTATGTGAGGTTTCCAAAGGGAATCATTCCCTTTGGCAGGGGTTCGGGGGCAGCGCCCCCGAAAAAGGCAGCATTCCCGAAAAAGCGGTTATAGCTGCATGTTGCCGCGGAATAGCTCATAAGCCACGCCGCAAACCTCGCGCATCAGGTAATGTGGCAGGGAGAGTAGACTGGTTGCCACAGGCACGCCACGCACGTCCTCATAGCCAGCCTCCCGCGCCAGACGCAAGGCTCGGAAGATATGGAAATTGTTGCTCACAAGCCCGACGCTGGCTCCCTCGGGGATAAGCTGACGGCTAAAGAATAGGTTCTGCTGGGTATCGGCGGAGCGATCCTCCAGTATGAGACGCTCAGGCCCAATGCCCGCGGAGAGCAGCCGCTCGTACATGTACTGTGCCTCGCTCATTTCCTCATCCGCACCCTGACCGCCGGAAAGCACGGCGATGGTGTTTGGGTTGGCTGAAAGGTATTCCTGCGCCACCTGCACGCGATTGCGCAGCGCGCCGCTGTTGACCTTCGCGCCGAGCACGATGATGGTATCTAGCCCGTCGGGCGCGGGAGCAAGCCCATCGGCAAGGATGAGCCCCTGCGCAGCAAGGAAGATGACCAGCGCGGTGCAGAGGATGGTTCGCAGCAGGATCACCAGCCTGCGCCGGGGCAGCCCGCCGCGTTTCTCGGCATGTCGCCAATAGGTATAGCGGGCGATGCACAGCACGCCGACCAGCAGCCATAGAAATTGCAGCGACTGACCAAAGCGCACCGCCAGACCCAGCGCAAGATAATAGGCGATGCAGGCGATACCAACGATAAGCACGATGCAGTTGAGGATTTTTTCCGATCTCTTCATGAAAATATACCTTTCTGATTTGCTATGCATGGTTTGCTATGCATGATCCAAAGAACGGAGGTCTGCGGCAGGCGCAGACCTCCGTTATGTATAAGACGGAGCATCGACTCTTTTGGTTCCATATTATCCCGCAGCGCCGCATTGGGCTGCGGCGGGAAGCAGCTGCAAGGGTTCGGCTTGCAGATCCTCAGGTAGTCCTAGCTTGCTTCACTTACTTCGCTTACTTCAGGCTGTCCACAGCGGCGCGCTCAACAGGCAGCGCAGCGATGTAGCGCTCCATGAAGCGATCGAAGCCAGCCACATCCACAGGATCAGGATCGAGGGTGACGCTCTTCATATCGGCGAAGACCTTCTGATCGAGGTAAGCCTCCAGAGCCTCACCATCGGCATGGAACGCCATGTAGTTTGCCAGCAGGGCAATGCCCCAAGCGCCGCCCTCGCCGGCGGTTTCCATGACGGATACCGGCGCGTTGAAGCAGGCTGCGGTGAGCTTCTGACCCACGGTCTTGGTCTTGTAAAGACCGCCATGGCCGGTCATCTTGTCCAGAGCCACGCCCTCCTTCTGAAGGATGTTGTTGCCGATCTTGATGGCGCCCAGCGCGGAGAAGACGATGGCGCGGGCAAAGTTGCCCAGCGTGAAGCTTGCATCGGGCATGCGCACCATGAGCGGGCGACCCGCCTCGAAGTGGGTCATATGCTCGCCGGAGAAGTAGCCGTAGGTCATCACGCCGCCGCAGTCGGGATCAGCGGTGAGGGCGCTGTTGAGGATGGCTCCATAGAGGCTGCCCGCATCGGGATTGGCGCCGATCGCCTTGGCGAACTCATTGAACACGCCTGCCCAAGCGTTCAGGTCGGAGGTGCAATTTGCGCAGTGCGCCATGGCAACCAAGCTGCCGGAGGGGGTGGTAACGAGGTCGATCTCCTCATATACGTTCTTCAGGGGCTTCTCCAGCACGATCATGGAGAAGACGCTGGTGCCTGCGGAGATATTGCCGCTGCGCTGCGCCACGGCGTTGGTGGCGGTCATGCCGGTGCCTGCATCACCCTCCGGCGGGCAGAGGGGAATGCCTGCCTCAAGGTCGCCTGCGGGATCGAGCAGCCTTGCACCCTCGGCGGTGAGGCAGCCTGCATTCTCGCCTGCGCAGAGCACGCCGGGCAGGATATCGCGCAGCTTCCAGCCAAAGCCCTTGGGAGCCACGAGGGCATCGAACTTATCCACCATTTCGGAAATATAATCCTTGGTGGCGGGATCGATGGGGAACATGCCGGAGGCGTCGCCCACGCCCAGCACCTTCTTGCCAGAGAGCATCCAATGGATATAGCCGGCCAGCGTGGTGAAGAAGGAGATGTCCTTTACATGCTCCTCACCGTTGAGGATCGCCTGATAGAGGTGAGCAATGCTCCAGCGCTGGGGGATATTATAATTAAAGAGCTTGGTCAACTCGCCTGCCGCCTGCGCGGTGATGGTATTGCGCCACGTGCGGAAGGGAACCAGCAGCTCATTATTGCTGTTGAATGCCATGTAGCCATGCATCATGGCGGAGAAGCCGATGGCGGCAACCTTGGTGAGGGTCACGCCGTGCTTATCGGCCACGTCCTTCTTCAGCTTGGCATAGCAATCCTTCAGCCCCGCCCAGATGGCGTCGAGGCTGTAGGTCCATATGCCGTCCACCAGCTGGTTTTCCCAATTATGGGAGCCGGAAGCGACGGGAACAAAGCTTTCATCGATGAGTACGGCCTTGATATTGGTGGAGCCAAATTCAATGCCGATGACGCATTTTTCAAGATTCAGAGCCATAGATAAACCTCCTGTTTCAAGCGTGCAGCGCCGCACGCAAATATGCTATAGCCATTATAGCATACAACCATGGGGTTTGTCTTGCATTATTTAAGCGTTTTTTGCCTGCTATTTTCCGATTTGCTTATTTGGGGGCGTTTCAGCCTCAATCTGAGCTACTTTCCCCTTGAGAAGCTCGATAAAGCAATCCATGACGTAATACAGGGTTTCGTAGCGCAGATAGGATAGGCAGCATTCATCCCAAAGGAAGATCAGCGACGGCGGGAAATCCTCGTCACCCTCCCAAAATTGAAACACGGCGTTGAAGCCGTCGAACACAGGAAACAAGCAGGCAGCATCACCCTTGGGATAAGGCTGAAAGGAAGATGCTAGCGCCTGCTTCAGCGCAGGAAGGTGGGCTTGCATATAGGCTGCATAGGGACGGTGCAGCGCAATGGTATCGGGGCTGGACTGCGCCACATGAGGCAGGGAATTTGCCGGACAAAAGCGCCCCGTCAAGGCTGGCAGTTTTTCCTGGCGGCAAAGATAATCATAGATCGAAAGCCCCTGCGAGAAGCTGGCGTTTTTGGCTGCGCCACGGATGCATTGAGCGACACCGCTGCAACGGTCGATGCGCCAAGGCTCTCCCAAAAAGGAAAGATACAGATAGGCTTCATCAAAGCTCAGCTTGCAGCGTGCGATCATCTTCTCCTGATCCCATGTGCGAAAGAGCTGCCGGGCGCGCTCCAGCATAAGGGCGTAATTATCCATTTTCTACACCCACTTCATTTCTATACCTTTACAAAGCCTGCCCGCGGCATATACATCCGCAGGCAGGCTTTGTATTTTAGCTCAACAGAGCGCGGTCATTGGCAAATTCATCGCCGCTGACGAGGGCAAACTGCTCCAGCAGCGCCTCCACGGTGAGGTTCTTCTTTTCCTCGCCGCTGATATCGAGTATGATCCTGCCCTCATGCATCATGATCAGGCGGTTGCCATAGGCGATGGCATCGCGCATGTTGTGCGTGACCATCATGGTCATCAGCTTGTTTTCCTCCACCAGCTTGGCGGTCAGGCGCAGCACCTTGTCCGCCGTGCGGGGGTCGAGGGCGGCGGTGTGCTCGTCCAGCAGGAGCAACTGCGGCTTCTTCAGCGTGGACATAACCAGCGTCAGCGCCTGCCTTTGGCCGCCGGAGAGCAGACCAACCTTGGCTGTCAGCCGATCCTCCAGATGCAAACCAAGCTCCTGTAGCCGCTGGCGATATTCCTCCCGCTCTGCCTTGGTGATGCCCACCCGCAGGCCGCGCCGTTTGCCGCGGCGGGCAGCGAGCGCCATGTTTTCCTCGATCTGCATGTTGGCTGCGGTGCCGGTCATGGGATCCTGAAATACGCGGCTCATGAAGGCTGCGCGGCGGTGCTCGGTGAGGGCGGTGATGTTTTTGCCGTCGATGATGATCTCACCCTCGTCCACGGGCCACACGCCCGCGATGGCGTTGAGCAGCGTGGATTTGCCCGCGCCGTTGCCGCCGATGACGGTCACGAAATCGCCGTCGTTCAGGTGGAAGTCCACGCCGTTGAGGGCGACCTTTTCATTTACTGTCTTGGGATTAAAGGTCTTGCGGATATTTACAAGATCAAGCATGGCGACGGCCTCCCTTCAGATGCAGCTTGCCCTTCCAGTGGGGGATGGCAAGGAAGAGCGCCACGATAAGCGCGGAGAGCAGCTTGAGCAGGTTGGTATCC
>CAYWLE010000163.1:0-4425 GCA_964458825.1 uncultured Oscillospiraceae bacterium
TCGCGCAGCTTGAAGTTTACCTTCTTGTGACCAATGCCCTTCTCGGTGATGAAGGCGATGATGCTCTTCTTCGCCTCGGCAACCTTCAGCCCGTTCAGGAAATCGGAGTTCACCATCATGCCGTCCTGAATGTCGGTGTAAGCCTCCTCCTGCACGTTGCCGCCGGCAACCACCTCGATGATCGGCATGCCAAACTTCTTGGCAAACTCCCAGTCGCGGGTGTCGTGGGCAGGCACAGCCATGATCGCGCCGGTGCCGTAGCTCATCAGTACATAGTCCGATACCCATACCGGGATCTCGCGACCGTTCACCGGATTGATGGCGCGAATGCCGTCCAGCATTACGCCGGTCTTGTCCTTGTTCAGCTCCGTGCGCTCAAAGTCGCTCTTGCGGGCGGCGGTTTCACGATAGGATACGATGTCCGCATAGTTTTTGAGCATGTCCCTGCGCTGCTCGATCAGCGGATGCTCGGGGGAGATAACCATGTAGGTCGCGCCAAAGAGCGTGTCCGGGCGCGTGGTATATACAGTTAGCTTGTCGCCGGAGGTCAGCGTGAAGTCCACCTCAGCGCCCTCGCTGCGACCGATCCAGTTGATCTGCTGGGTCTTGACCCGCTCGATGAAGTCAACCTCCTCCAAGCCGTCGATCAGCTTCTGGGCGTAGTCCGTGATGCGCAGCATCCACTGGCTCTTTACCTTGCGAACCACCTCGCCGCCGCAGCGCTCGCATACGCCGCCAACGACCTCCTCGTTCGCCAAGCCAACCTTGCAGCTGGTGCACCAGTTGATGGGCATCTCGCTCTTGTATGCCAGACCCTTTTCAAACAGCTTCAGGAAGATCCACTGCGTCCACTTGTAATACTTCGGATCCGTCGTGGAGATTTCACGATCATAATCAAAGGAGAAGCCCAGCCGCTTGAGCTGGCTGCGGAAGCGGGACACGTTCTTTTCCGTCACGATGGCGGGATGAATGTGGTTCTTGATGGCAAAGTTTTCTGTCGGCAAACCAAATGCATCGTAGCCGATGGGGAAGAGCACGTTGTAGCCCTCCATGCGGCGCTTGCGGGCGATGATGTCCATGGCAGTGTTGGAACGCGGATGCCCCACGTGCAGACCCGCTCCAGAGGGGTAGGGGAACTCGATCAGGGGATAAAACTTCGGCTTGGCGTGGCTCTTCTCCGCTGCGAAGGAATGGTTCTCCTCCCAGTGCAGCTGCCACTTGCCCTCGATCTGTGCAGGATTGTATACGGGAATGTTCTTCATGCAGGCGACGCTCCTTTTATGTTTATCATGGCGGCTTGGCGAAAAAAAGAAAAACCTCCTATCTCAACAAAGAGACGGAAGGCAAGCCTTTCGCGGTACCACTCTTATTGATCCGTTTGCAATTGAGCCTTGCAAAATTCGGGATCCGCTTTCTGCCCGATAACGGCGGCAACCGCCCCGATAGGGGATGCTCAGGAACGAGTTCGGCAGCCCTCGCCGCTGCCTCGCACCCTGCGGCAGCTCTCTTCAGACGAGCCTGCTTGCCTAATACTTTCCATCAAAGCTCCTTTATTATAAAAAAGCCGCGCCCGCTTGTCAAGTTAAAAAGCTGGTTGCCTTGATCCGGGCAAACTTAATTTTGTCCTGCGCCAGCTGTAATTCCAAAGCAAATGAACAGGTCAGCCAAGCATCCGCCCGACCAACCTGCTCATTTTCGATTTTTCATTCATTGCAAGCCAAGCGCCAGTCCATAGCCAGCCAATATCAGCACTATGCCATGCCAATATCAAGCCAACCACAGACCAATCACTGGCCAATGCCCAAACGGGGCAAAATCATGCCTTATTCGGCTGCGGGAGCCTCGGTCGCCTCCACAGGAGCCTCGGTAGCCTCAACAGAAGCCTCGGTAGCCTCGACAGCTTCGGTTTCTACAGCAGCCTCAGCCTCGTTGGCAGCTTCGCTGTGCGCCTCTTCCTCGGTGATCACGTTGCCGTCGAGATCGGTGATGGTGCCGTCCTCGTTGTGTACGTGGTCGCTGTGGTCGTCGCCGTCCTCGGCAGAAGCCAGAGCCTCAGCCAGAGCGGCTGCGGTTTCAGCATCCAGACCGATCTGAGCAAGCTGCTCGTCGGTGGCGGTGGCGAGGTCAACAGTGGTGCCATCCTCAAGATGGATGTGGTCGCCATCCAGATAAGCGCCAGACTGAGTCTCATAACCATTGCTATGGGAAACAACCATCGTGGTGGCGATTGCAAGCACGATAAATACAACTGCCGCGATCTTGGTGATCTTTGCCAGCTTGGCGTCTGCACCCTTGCCGTTCTTGCCGAAGAAGGTTTCTGCGCCGCCAGCAATGGCGCCCAAGCCCTGACGCTGGCCCTGCTGCATGAGAACCACGGCGATCAGTACGATAGAGATCAGGATCAATACGATGTTGAGAATAATGGCCAAAGCGTTCATGGAACTTCCTCCTTAAGTGTTTCACGCAACATACTTGGATATTATAGCACGCTTTCCTTCAAAAGGCAACAATTATTTCTATTTTTTTCGCAGATTTTCACTGGATTTCAGGTGGTTGACAGTGAAAAAGCGATGTGTTATCCTGAATTTGACAAAGTTTTGAGGAGGCATGCATTATGATGCGCGTGCTTGGAATGGATATTGGCGGCACAAAATGCGCCGTGCTGCTGGCGGATGCCGGCGATAGAATAGAGGTTCGCCAGAAAATACGCTTCGAAACCCGCACTGAGCTTGGCTTCCAATATGCCATGGATCGCCTGATCGAGGCAGCCAAGCAGCTGATCCAAGCCTCGGATGCACCGGTTCAGGCTGTGGGCATCAGCTGCGGCGGCCCGCTGGATTCCCGGCGCGGCGTGGTGCAGTCGCCACCCAACCTGCCCGGCTGGGATGATGTGCATATCGTGGATATGCTTAAATGGGAGCTTGGTCTGCCTGCCTTCCTCCAGAACGACGCCAATGCCTGCGGCCTTGTGGAATGGAAATATGGCGCGGGCAGGGGCTGCAACGATATGGTTTTCCTCACCATGGGCACCGGCATGGGCGCGGGCGTGATCGCCGATGGCAGGCTGCTGCGCGGCAGCTGCGATATGGCGGGCGAGGTTGGGCATATCCGTCTGGAAGCCGACGGACCCGTTGGCTATGGCAAGGCTGGTTCCTTCGAGGGCTTTGCCAGCGGCGGCGGCATTGCCCGGCTGGCTTGCCAGCTCAGAAGCCGCTGGAAGGCGGCGGGGGAGGTTCCCGCATGGAAGGAAACGGATGCGGAGCTGACCACCCGTGCCCTTGCCGAGTATGCCCGGGGCGGCGATGGCTTTGCCCGGCGCGTGTTTGAAGTGGCGGGCGACTATCTGGGCAGGGGAATCGCCGTCATTGCGGATGTGCTCAACCCGGAGATGGTGGTTATCGGCGGGGTGTATATGCGCTGCGCCGAGCTGCTTCAGGAGAGCATGTGGCAAGCGATACGGAGGGAAGCGCTGTCCCACTGCTGGAAGAACCTGCGGGTGGTACCGGCGGAAACCAGCGAGCAGATCGGCGATTTTGCAGCCGCCATGGTTGCTGTATACGGTCTGGAGAGCCGCAGATGACGCCGATATAGCCTGCAAGCGCATAAAAATGGGAAGAATGGCAGCCATTCTTCCCATTTTTATGCTGAAAAGGAAGCTGTTGCTCAGCCCGCCTATTCCTCCTCAAACATATCCTGAATCTTCAGCTTGGCGCGGTATACCTCGTTGCGGGGGCAGCCAGCCTCCTCGGCAAGGTGTGCAGCCTCGGCGATGGAGCGTTCTTCCTCGATGATTGCAGCCAGCATCAGAACCATCGCGCTTGCGGCCTGCGGCTTTTCCGCCAAGGGCGGCAGCATGGAGATGTCCGCCACGATGCAGTATTCACCCTTTTCCACGCTGGGATTTGCTTCCAGCATTTGCAAAACCTCATCGGCTGTGCCGCGGTAGAAGCGCTCGTAGCGCTTGGTAAGATCGGAGCACACGCAGAGCATGCAGCCGTGCCAATCTTCATCCATCTGGCGAACCAGATCGCAGATGCGGTGAGGAGATTCATAGAGCACGCACACCGGCATGCCGCTCTGGCGGATGGCACGCAGCTTTTCCCGCAGGAACTTCTTTTCGCGGGGAAGAAAGCCATAGAAGGCAAATTCCCGCGCATCAAAGCCGGAGGCGGACAGCGCGGTGACGGTGGCGGAGGGACCGGACACGGGAATGACCTCGATTCCAGCCTCGTGGCAGGCGCGCACCAGCAGGTGGCCGGGATCGGAGATGCCCGGCGTGCCGGCATCGCAGGTCAGCGCCACAGTGAGGTTTTCCTCCAGCATACGCTCCACGATGCGGGGAGCCTTCTCCTCCTCGTTGTGGCGATGGCAGGAGATCAGGCTCTTTTTCAGATCCCAGTGGTTGAGCAGCTTCATCGTCACCCG
>CAYWLE010000164.1:0-4389 GCA_964458825.1 uncultured Oscillospiraceae bacterium
CCGCGCCCCACTCGATGGGACGGCAGTTCACGGGCGTCGCAAAGGTGTTGTCCACAATCAGCGGCACGCCGTGGGCATGAGCCGCGTGGGCAAAGCGCTCGATGTCAAATACGGTCAGAGCAGGGTTGGCGATGGTTTCGCCAAACACAGCCTTGGTATTGGGCTTGA
This sequence comes from uncultured Oscillospiraceae bacterium, assembly GCA_964458825.1. Classification (GTDB taxonomy): domain Bacteria; phylum Bacillota; class Clostridia; order Christensenellales; family Aristaeellaceae; genus SFTH01. Next base: position 169 of record CAYWLE010000164.1, read on the forward strand.
AGGCGGCCTCCAGCTCCTCGTCGGTGCAGTCGGGCGAGATGAAGGTCGCCTCTACGCCCATCTTCTTCATGGTGACGGCGATCAGGTTGTAGGTGCCGCCGTAGATCGTGGAGGAAGCCACGATGTGGTCGCCGCAGGTGCAGATGTTGAACAGCGCAAAGAAGTTTGCTGCCTGGCCGGAGGAGGTGAGCATGGCTGCCGTGCCGCCCTCCAGCGCACATATCTTGGCTGCCACAGTATCGCAGGTGGGGTTTTGCAGGCGGGAATAGAAGTAACCCGAGGCTTCCAGATCAAAGAGCTTGCCCATGTCCTCACTGGTATCATATTTGAAGGTCGTGCTCTGGACGATCGGAATCTGCCTTGGCTCGCCGTTGCCGGGCTGGTAGCCCGCCTGCACGCATTTGGTTTCGATACGCATAGCTGTAGTTCTCCTTTTATCTTATTTATATAGCCTTATATAGTCTTGAATTAGAGCCTTATTTCAGCAAAACATAGCTTTATTATAGCGGATGTTTCACTTCTGTCAATCCTGCTGGTGAAATTATTGCGGCAAAGGCTAAGCTTTACACGTAATCCTTCCATTCCGAACCCTCCGGCTGCGTGTGATGCAGCTGCCCTGCTCCCTCCAGCCCGGGGAAATCCAGCTGCCGCAGCGCCTCATAAAGCACGATCGCCACGGAATTGGATAGGTTCAGGCTGCGTGCATCGGCACGCATGGGGATGCGGATGCATTTTTCATAATTTTTGCTCAGCAGCTCCTCATCCAAGCCTCTGGTTTCCCTGCCGAATACGATAAAATCGCCATCCTTGTAGCTTGCCCGGCAGTGGTTCCTCGGCGCCTTGGTGGTGGCAAGGTGCATCCTCGCCTGCGGATATTTTTCGGTGAACGCCTGCCAAGATTCGTGTATCTCCAGCGTCATCAAATGCCAGTAATCCAGCCCGGCGCGCTTGAGGTACTTGTCCGATAATTCAAATCCCAGCGGCTTGATCAAATGCAGCATCGCTCCCGTAGCGGCGCAGGTGCGGGCAATGTTTCCCGTGTTCTGGGGTATCTCTGGATTGACCAGCACGATGTGCATCATGGCTGCTTCCCCTCCAGTATATACTTGCGTATGGTCTGCGCCACGCCGTCCTCATCGCAGGAGGGGGCAATGATCCGGCAGATGTCCTTCACCTCGTCCACGGCGTTGTCCACCGCCACCGGCCAGCCCACGTTTTCCAGCATGGGTATGTCGTTGGTATAATCGCCAAAGCCCATGGTTTCCTCTCTATTAAGACCTAGGTGGCTGGTCAGCCAGCGCACCGCTGCACCCTTGCCCGTGCCGGGAGCCATGATCTCCAGATTGCAGGGGAAGGAGCTGTTCACCTGCAAGCCGATGCCTTCCAGTTTGCCCCGCAGTCGCGCCAGCAGCGCATAATCGTCGGAATACGCCTCCATCTTGTAGGGATGATGCATGCCTTTCCGCTCAAAGCCCTGTCGATCCTCGTCCACCACGCGGTAAGCCTGCTCGCCGTGGAAATAGCTGGTTTCCGGCAGGTTATACACCGTCAGGAAGCGCCCGTTGAGCCGGTAGATGGCGTCGCGCACGTAGGCGGTCATCATTGTATTTTCATCCTTGAGGATATCATATACCGCCCGTGTCTGCTCGTCGCTCATGCCCCACTCCATCAGGGGCGTGCCATCGCTGCGCACAACAGCGCCGCCATTGCAGATAACCATGTAGCCATCCTCTATGCCCAGCTGATCCTGCGATATGAGCTTGGCGGAGGGATACCACCTGCCGCTGGCAACCACAAATTCCACACCCTTCGCTCGGCAAGCCCGCACAGCCTCCCGCGTTGCCTGAGAAGCCTCCGCGCCGTGGGGGAGGATGGTTCGATCAATATCGGAAAAGATAAGCTTTATATTCATTTGCTCCTTCATTTGCTCCTTTATATATGCCTTCTTGGGCTTTCTTGCTCCAGTATATATTTTTGCAGGGCAAGCCCCACGCCGCCGAGGTTGTGGTCGGGGGCGATGATGCGGGCGACCGCCTTTACGCTGTCCTCCGCATTCTCCATCGCCACAGGCACGCCGGCGGCAAGCAGCATGGGTATATCGTTGGTTTGGTCGCCGAACGCCATTACCTGCCGGCTGTCGATTCCCAGCTCCTGACAGATGCGCCGCACCGCAAAGCCCTTGTCCACGCCGGTGGGCATAAATTCTATGTTGCGCCGGGAAGCGCTGGATACGGAGAGGTTCATGTCCGCAAGCCGATCCCTTATGGCTGCAAAGGCTGGGTCATAGGGCATGCCCATCACCACAAACTTATACACGCCGTCCAAGCCCTCGCTCCAGAGCCGAACCCTGTCCGCCACGGTTTCGTAGAGGTAGCCCTCGTCGCCGCAGACACCGGGGATGTGGTGGGCATAGCGCTGACCTAGGCTTGGCCGCACATGCGGATTGCCCTGATAGCACTTGCCCCGCCGATAGACGTTGAAATACATGCCGCTCTCCTCCAGCGTGCGGCAGATACGCTCGGCAGCAGCGCGTTCGAAGCTGTGCTCCGCGAGGGTAGGGCCGTTCTCCCCCGCCTCGATGCGCGCGCCATTGCAGGCAGCCATCATGGGGTGGATGCCCAGCTCCCGGGCAAACTGCCGCATAAGTTCAAAGCTCCTGCCGCTGATGAGCGCCGCACGCACGCCGCGGCGCTCGCATTCCTGCAAGGCGCGGCAGTTGATCTGGGGAAAGCGCTTCTCCCGATCCATGAGGGTGCCGTCGATATCCAGAGCAAGCAGCCGGATATCTGCATCCATATTCACGTTTGCTTCATTTTTATTCAAAACTATTTCTCCATCAGCTCTGCTTTTTGGGTGGATCGCAGGGTGGTTTACTGTGGTTTTCCTGCATCTTTTTCCCGCTTTTCTGCTTTTTTACCCATCTTGCAGGCGTTATTTGCCGCTCTGCCCGCTATCCTTCCAGCCAGTCCGGGCAGGGGCTGTGAAAGCGCGTGCCTGCGTAGGCAGCCAAGCCGCTGTCGGCGGGTATCTCCATCGTTTCACACCAGAGGCATAGCCTGCCCACAAAGCCTAGCGCCTTGTTTTTCTCCCGATCGCCATACTTATCGTCGCCGAGGATGGGGCAGCCGAGGTGCGCCATATGGGCGCGAAGCTGGTGGGTGCGGCCGGTGATCGGCTCCAGCTCAACCTCCCACAGCCCGCTCCGCTCGCCAAGCAGCCTGACGCGGGTGATGATCTCCCTCGCGCCTGCGGCCGGCTTGTCCGTCACGCGCACGCTGGCGCGGCGGGCATCCTTGAAAAGGTAGGCACGCAGGATGGCTTCCCGCTGTGGCGGACGGGCGGTGAGCAGCGCATGATAGCTCTTGCGCAGCCGATGCTCTCGAAAGGCAGCGAGCAGCTGCTCATACACGCCCTCATCCATGGCGCAGAGCATCACGCCGCCGGTTGCCGCATCCAGCCTGTGGCAGAGCCTTGCCTCGGGGTGGATGCGCTGCGCACGCAGCTCCATGGTATCCGCACCCACGCCGTCTGCATCAGGCAGGGAGGGCAAGCCCTGCGGCTTAACCACAGCCAGCAGCCTGCCATCATCGAAAAGAACCTCGGCTGGGGCGGCAAAATGCTTCTCCGGTGCGTAGATCTCCAGCATGTCCCCGCCGCGCACGACATCGCCCCTGCCGCTCTTTATGCCGTTTATGCGCACGTCCCGCTTCTTCATAAGCTCCCGCAGCACATGACCCGGCAGCAGCGGCCATGCACGCTTCAGGTAGTGGGAAAGCTCCTCCTGCCTGAGTTCCGTGGGAACCTCATGGCGTATCATGCTTCCTCCTCCGGCCACGCGAGGTACATTTCCTCATAGCGCAGCGGCTCCAGCCTGCCCTCGGAGGCATTGCTGAGGCGGGCAAGGAAGCCCTCCTCGTCCGTGCATTTCACGATGAGGGTGAAGGTGATGACGTCGGTAAACGCCTTATCCTCCACGATCACCGGCTCTGCCTTCAGAAAATATTCCACGCGGTTGAGCATGGGATAGGGAACCTCCATGAGGTAGCGTGCGGTGGGATGCATCACGCCCACGCCGCAGGCATTGATCGCCGCCGCCGCACCCTGCGAATAGGCGCGAACCAGCCCGCCCGCGCCCAGCAGTATGCCGCCGAAATAGCGCGTGACCACCACGGCACAGTTGGTTATGCCGCGCGCCTTCATCACCTCAATGATGGGCATACC
>CAYWLE010000165.1:0-4370 GCA_964458825.1 uncultured Oscillospiraceae bacterium
GGGGCTTGGCGGGCAGCTTCAGCTTGCCCACGCCCACGCCGATGGCGCCGGAGGACACGAGGATAACCTCGATGCCCCGGTTGCGCACGTCGGCAAGCACGCGAACCAAATGATCCATGCGACGCAGGTTCAGCTTGCCGGTATCGTGGGTCAGGGTGGATGTGCCCACCTTCACCACGAGGCGGCGAATATTCTGAAAGAAATTCATATGAAAATACCTCCGTTTCTATGCGCACAAGTATATCACAGAAAACGGAGGTTTGTACAGATGTTTTTACTGCGGATAGGTTAATTTGCGCAGAGCAGCGGCGCAATGGCATCGAAGATCAGCGCATGGCCCCGGGCGTTGGGATGGATGCCGTCCACGCACATTATGTCCTCGATGTCGCCCCTCTCCAGAAAGCCTCTGCGGATATCCACCAGCCGCACGCCAAGCTGCCCGGCAACCTGCTTCACCCGGTCGGCATAGCCCTCCTGCCAGCGGTATATCTCCTGCACGTCGCCCAGATATTTGAGTATATTTGCCGGGTTCAGCCCTCTGGATACCCAATCAAAGTATCGCTTGGCAACCAGCGGCGGCGGCGTGACCAGCACAGGCTCCATGCCCGCCGCGCTCGCCCGATTTGCCATCTCGGCGATGTTCTCGGCAAACCTGTCGATGGGAACCCTGCCGTACTGGCGCTTGTCCGGCTCCTCCGATACAGCCCTCCAGTCCAGATCGCAGTCGTTGCCGCCATACTCGATCACCGCAACCTCCCCCGGTCGCATGGTTTCCGCCCTCATGCGAGCCAAGCCATTTTCGCTGGTTTGCCCCATCACCGAATAATTGGCCACCGGCACGCCAAGCTCCCTGCCCACCTTGCCAAGGCAGTTCTCCCGGCAGACGGCATACCTGCCCTTCTCCTCGTCATATACAACGCCCTTGGCGATGGAATCGCCCCACACGCACAGACCAGCGGTATTCATATGCTCAGCTCCCTTCAATCTAGTTTTCAAAACCATATTACATCGTATTAAGCTCTTTGTCAAGCGAATTTGAAAATCTGTATTGGCAAACGAGCAAAAATATGCTATACTTGGTTTGAGGGCGGCAGCCCTGCAAAAACAGCCTCGGCACAGCCGAGGGCAGGAAGGCAGCGAGGCGTCTAATTTTATGGAAGATATACGGGAGCGCACCTACGGCGAGATCGCCCGATTCAAGCCGATCCCATGGGACAGCATACCGGATCTCGGCCTGTATATGGATCAGGTGATAACCTTTGTGACGCGGGCATATGAGCCGCTCTATGGTGAATCCACCAAGGGCTATCTTTCTGCACCCATGATAAATAATTACGTCAAAAACCGGCTCATCCCCCGCCCCACAGGCAAGAAATACAGCAGGCTGCAAATTGCGATGCTCATCATGATCGTGGTTCTCAAGCGGGTAAGCACGATGGAGGATATTCGGGAGATGCTGCGGGTGGACGGCGAGGAGGACGTGCGCAGGCTGTATGAGCTGTTCTGCTCCCGACAGGAGGCGTCCATCCATGCCATGCTGAGCATGCGCAGCGCGCTTTCCCCCGCCATGGACTGCGCGATCTATGCCTCGGCCTACCGCGCAGGCTGTGAAACCCTGCTGCAAAACCTCAAGGAGGACGGCAAAGTCCCGAAGGAAGAGGAAAAATAGAGAAAGAATAGAGGAAAAATAAGCGTGTCTGGCGCATAAAATCCCCCGACAAAGAACTGTCGGAGGATTTTTTATGCGCAAAATGCTGTTGCTGCTGGCATGCCTGCTGCTTCTGGTTCCCGCCCGTGCCTCGGAAGCGCTTACGGTGGCTGCCAAGGGCGCCGTGCTGATCGACGGCGAGAGCGGACGCATCCTCTTTGCTCAGAATGCCGATGAGATGCTGCCCGAAGCATCCTGCACAAAGATCATGACCGCGCTGCTGGCGCTGGAAAACAGCGATCTGAGCGACAGGGTGACGGCGGGCAAGAACGCTCACGGCGTGGAGGGAACCTCCATCTACCTCTCCGAGGGGGAAACCCTCACCATGGAGCAGATGCTCTATGGACTCATGCTGCGCAGCGGCAACGATGCAGCCGTAGCCATCGCCGAGCATGTGGCGGGCAGCGTATCCAGCTTTGCGGAGATGATGAACCAGCGCGCCAAGGAGCTGGACGCGGACGCGACCTTCAAAAACCCCCATGGTCTGCATGCCGAGGGGCATAAGGCGTCGGCGCTGGGCTTGGCACGCATCATGCGGCAGGCAATGAGGAACGGCGATTTTCGAACCATCACAGCCACCCAAAAGAAGATCATTCCGTGGGTGGGCAACGAATACAGCCGCGTTCTGGAAAACAAAAACCGCCTGCTGCGTACCTACGAGGGCGCCACGGGCGGCAAGACGGGCTACACCTCCAAGGCGGGGCGCTGTCTGGTTTTTTCAGCAAAGCGGGAGGGCATGGAGCTGATCGGCGTGGTGCTGAGCTGTCCCACATGGTTTGACACAGCGGCAGTAATGCTGGACTACGGCTTCGAGAATTTCCGCATGGAGCGAGCCATGGAGCGCGGCGGCACGGCGGCGGTGCTGCATGTGGAGGGCGGCGACCTCGCCACGGTGGACGCCGTCTGCACCGAGGCGCTGGCCGCTGCGGTGGAAATCGGCTCCAAGCCGGAGATCAAGGTTTCCGCCAAGAGCCTCAAGGCTCCCATACGCAAGGGCGACGAAGTAGGCACTGCCAGACTGGTGGCAAACGGTCAGACGCTGGATAGCTGCGCGCTGGTCGCCGCCCATGATGTGCGCACATGGAACCTGAGCGCGGCGCTCATAAGCCTGTTTCGAAACTGGACGCTTGCCTAGGCGGCTGGCTTCAGCGCAAGGCAACCTCCCCTTCATCGGCGGCATGCTCCCACAGCACAGCGCCGCTTGCATCGATCAGCAGCCACCTGCCCTGCGTGCGCGCCAGCAGGCGATCGTCCGCAAGGTAATCCAGCGAGAGATACTTGCAGGGGATCAGCTTCTCCCCTGCGGCGTTCACCACGCCATAGCGGGCGGAATCCATGTCCGTGGATAGCTGCACCTCGCCGAGGCGGTCGTTCACATAGCGGCCCACATCGGCCTCCATGCAGGCATAGATGGCCTCTCCGCCCGCCGTACCCAGCGGGTAGAGGTTCTGGTAGCGCTGCTGCGTGCCGCTCAGCTGCACGCATGCCTCGCCCCACATGCCGTCGGAGATGATCATCTGGCCGTTTATGCCCTCCATCGCCACGGCGCTGGGCGGCGCTTCCAGCTGAAGGGTGCAGGAACCATCATAGAGGTACATGAAATCCGCATCGATCACGGCATAGCCCTCGCCCACGGCGGCAATATAGATGTCCTCGCCATCATAGCGGGCAAGCTCCCTGCCGCTTGCATCGAATACATAGGCGCTCGCCTGTTGCCTTGCCGCCACGATCAGCCCGCCGCTGCCGATCTCCAGAAAATCATATTCCGCAGGAACCACCGTGCCGCCGGAGCTGTCGATCGCGCCATAGCAGCCATCCAGCACCACCGGAGCAACGCCGTTTATAAAGTCCCCTGCATAATCATATATCGCCTCGATGCACAGGCTTCCCATGGCATCCGCATAGCCATAGCGGCTCTCGCCACGGGGGATCACCCGCAGCATGCCCTCGGAGGCATGCTCGCCCACGTCCCGCACGTATAGCTGGGTGGCATGCCGCCTGCCCAGAGCATCGATGCGGTAGAGGCGGTCGGAATCCATATCGTCCGGGTCGCTCACCAGCGCCCAGCAAGCGCCGCTTCCGTTCGGTACGATGAGGCTGTATTCAAAGGGACAGAGCGCCGTGCCTTCCTCGTTGAGCAAACCCCAGCTGCCCTCAAGCTCCGCAAGCAGCATGCCATTTTCCCAGCGCAGGCGGCTGTATACCGGCTCCGTCAGAAGCCTGCCCTGCGCATCCATCAGCGCCCACAGGCCGCCCTGCTGCGCGGCAAAGAGAGCGCCGTTCAGAGAAACGATATCCTCATATATCCCGGCAGCCACAAGCTCGCCGCCGCCTTCGTCCACCAGCGCCGCAGTGGTTTCCATGCGCAGGGGAAGCTGCGCCAGCGCCGAGCCAGTCAGCAGCCATAGGCAAAGCAGCATCGCCAGCCAAGCCTTCACGCCGCACTCCCCCTTTCGATCCTTCCATACCATTGTACCACATTCCAAGGTTAAAAAATGAATTTATTTGCAAAAAACTATAGACAAACTCAGTCCAACGTGGTATAATTTCTAACTGTCGGTAGGGTAAATCTCCTGCAGCGATGAAGTATGCGCCAGTAGCTCAGCAGGATAGAGCAACGGCCTTCTAAGCCGTGGGTCAGGGGTTCGAATCCCTTCTGGCG
>CAYWLE010000166.1:0-4242 GCA_964458825.1 uncultured Oscillospiraceae bacterium
ATGTAGTCGCGCAGCTTACCGATATCTTCTTCGGTCAGATCCTTTACGCGCACGTCCGGGTTGATGCCGGTGGCGTTGATGATCTCATCTGCGGTGGTACGGCCAATGCCGTAGATATACGTCAGGGCAATTTCAATGCGTTTTTCCCTAGGAAGGTCAACACCCGAGATTCGTGCCATTTGACGAATGCACCTCCAACTTGTACACTTGTGTGCTTGACGCCTGGCGTAGCGTCAAACTGGTTAGTTGAAAAGCCAATGGAAAACACAAGCTGCCGAGCATCCAGCTTCAGCATCGCTGCACGCCGCGCCTGTATCAGCCGCTCCGTTAGCTATCCAGACCTATCTATTATAGCACAAGTTCCCAGCTTTTTCAATGAAAAGCTTGTCCCTTGCGTTAAATTACGCAGCTTTCCAGTGTTATTTTTTCGATTTTGGCTCTCGCCAAGCAAAAACTGAGCGACCATTTGCCGTTTCAACTCGCATTCTGCAAGCAATCCTGCAAATCATCGCTCAGAGATGTGTATACCGCCGCTTCAGCGGCCAAGGCAATCTTCTTCGATTAGCCCTGCTTCTGCTTGTGCTTGGGATTTTCGCAAATGATCATGACGCGACCCTTGCGCTTGATAATCTTGCACTTTTCGCAGATGGGTTTTACGGAAGGTCTAACTTTCATGTTGCTGCCTCCTTAACTTCATCCAATCGATCAATTCTTACTGCGCCAAGTGATCCGGCCTCTGGTCAGATCATAGGGCGAGAGCTCAATCGTTACCTTGTCGCCCGGATAGATGCGGATGTAATTCATACGCATTTTACCGGAAACGTGCGCCAATATCTTGTGCCCATTGGGCAGTTCAACTTCGAACATGGCGTTGGGATAAGCCTCCGTGACAACGCCTTCAACTTCAATAACATCGGACTTGGACACGCCTACTTTTCCTCCCTCTTCAGCCATGAGCGGACTTCATGATTTTCCACCGTGCCGCCATTCATCAGGCGGCTGCGCAATTCTTCAACCAAGATGCCCGTGGTTTTAAGGTGCTTGCGCCGTTTCTTTTTCAAGTGGTCCATCGTTCTCAGCCTGCCATCTGCAAGCAGAACGAAATCAGAATCCACTTCACGGATAACCACAAAGCTTCTTCCTTCATCCCTTCCCATTTTGGAAACAACCACTGCGCCAAGCTCTATCGGATACTTGTTCATCGCAGCGCTTCCTCCGCAACCTTCTTGCCGGGATAGGAAAGTACCTCCGGTTCGCCGTCGGTGATCAGCACTGTATGCTCATAATGAGAGCACAGGCTGTGATCCCGGGTCACGATCGTCCAGTCATTGTCTTCGCAATAGACCTTCCAAGTGCCCATGGAGATCATCGGCTCAATTGCGATGGTCATGCCTGCACGAAGCTTCACACCCCTGCCGGGCACGCCAAAGTTGGGAACATTGGGATCCTCATGCATTTCCTGGCCGATGCCATGGCCGCACAGATCGCGGATAACTCCGTAGCCGTGCTTTTCGGCATGCGCTTGGATCGCATAAGAAAGGTCGCCCAGTCGGTTGCCCTCCCGGGCCATGTTTGCGCCTATCCAGAAGCATTCTTCCGTAACGTCTACCAACTTCTGTGCTTCGGGGCTTCCGCCGCCTACCAGCACAGAAAAGGCGCTGTCGGACTGCCAGCCATCAAGTATGACGCCGCAATCCACGCTGAGAAGTTGCCCCTGACGGAGCTTCCTCTTGTCAGCAAAGCCATGCACCACCTGATCGTCAACTGAAGCACAGATCGAAAACGGAAAGCCTTCAAAGCCCTTGAAGGAAGGGATGGCTCCCGCCTGACGGATCAGCCGTTCCGCCATCTGATCCAGATGGTGGGTAGTTACGCCCGGTTCGATCTCATTGCGCAGTGCCTCCAGCACGCTGTGCAGCAGCGCGCCAGCCTTGCGCATCTTCTCTATCTGTGAATCATTCTTGATCGTAATCATGCAAGTTACTCCAGTGAAGCGAGGATTGCCTGAAAGACATCCTCAGGGCGGGCGTTGCCGTCGATCTGCTTCAGCCTGCCAAGGCCAGCGTAATATCCGATCAGCGGCGCAGTCTGCTCATGGTAGACATTGAGCCGATTGGAAATCGTAGCGGGCTTATCATCTTCCCGCTGATATAGCCGATCGCCGCAAACCGGGCAGACAGCTTCATCAGCAAGCTTGGATATATGGAAGGTACCGTTGCACTTGCCGCATACCCGGCGACCGGTCAGGCGCGCCAGCAGCATTTCATCCGGCACATCAATATCCACTACGGCGTCCGGCGCGGAAAACTTCTCCAGCGCCATCGCCTGCTCCACAGTGCGGGGAAAGCCATCCAGCAGATAGCCGTTTGCGCAGTCCGGCATGGCGAGGCGTTCCTTCACCATATCGATAACCACGCTGTCGGGAACCAGCTTACCAGCCTCCATGTAGCGCTTAGCTTCAAGACCCGTGGGGGTCTCATTCTTCATCGCTGCGCGGAACATATCGCCCGTGGATATATGGGGTACCCGCAGGTGCGAGCTAACGCCCGTCGCCTGCGTACCCTTACCTGCTCCGGGAGGGCCTAAGAAAATCAGTTTCATAGTCCGGCCTCCGGAGATTAGAGGAATCCCTTGTAATGGCGCATCATCAGTTCGCTCTCAAGCTGACGCATGGTTTCCATTGCTACGGAAACTGCGATCATCAGAGAGGAAGCTGCAAAGGTCAGCTGAACGCCGAAGATTGCGTAGATGACCGTCGGAACAATTGCCAGAATTGCAAGATAGATCGCGCCGAAGCAAGTGATGCGGCTGGAGATCTTCTTGATGAAATCGCTGGTGGGCTTGCCCTGACGGATGCCGGGGATCATACCGCCATTGTTCTGGATATTCTTCGAAATTTCAACGGGGTTGAAGCTGATGGAAGAATAGAAGAACGTAAAGCCGAAAATCAAGATTGCGAAGATCAACTGATAGCCAAAGGACATCGAGCTAACATGTGCTGACCACCAGATGTTCGCAGAAGAGTTCGGCCAGAATGCGAGAATGGTGCCGGGGAACTGCATGATCGAACTTGCGAAGATCAGCGGCAGAACTCCGGATGCATTCAGCTTCAGCGGAATGTGCGTAGACTGACCGCCGTACATTCTGCGGCCTACCATGCGCTTGGAATACTGGACGGGAATACGGCGTTCGGCGCGATCGACGAACACAATACCCACAACCAGCAGAATGAATACCACCAAAGAAGCGATGATGCCGGCAACGCTGACCATGGAAATGTCAACGAACATCTGATAGATGGTGCTCACAACGCTGTTGGCGATATTGGAAATGATACCGGCGAAGATCAGCAAGCTGATGCCGTTGCCGATGCCATTTTCCGTGATACGCTCACCGATCCACATGGCCAAAGCGGTACCTGCCGCAAGGCAGAAGCCGATGGTCAGCAAACCGAGAACGGAATTGGTTGCATTGGCCTTCATACCGGCAGTCAAAGCGACTGCCTGTACAAAGCCAAGACCGATGGTAACATAACGAGTGATCTGCGCGATCTTTTTGCGACCTTCATCGCCCTGTTTGTTGAACTCCTCCAGCTTCGGAATCGCAACGCACAGCAGCTGCATGATAATCGATGCATTGATGTACGGGGTGATACCCATAGCCATGATGGAGTAGTTCGAGAGATCCGCACCCGTCATAGAGGAGATATAGCCCAGAATCTGATACTTTTCAATAAAAGTAGCGATCAGAGACGTATCAACGCCGGGGGTGGGAATGAAGCAAAGGAGGCGATAGATGAGGAGCATGCCGAGCGTATAGAGAATCTTTTTGCGAATCTCAACGATCTTCCATGCGTTCTTCAAAGTTTCACGCATGTTAGATCACCTCTGCTTTTCCGCCTGCTGCCTCGATCTTCTCCTTAGCCGTTGCAGAGAACTTGTTCGCCTGCACGGTCAGCTTCTTGGTGATTTCGCCGTTGCCCAGAATCTTGACACCATCCTGAACATTCTTGATGATGCCGTACTGGATCAGCTCGACGGGGGTAACGATCATGCCGTCCTCGAAGATATCGAGACGCTCAACATTGATCGCAACGTATTCCTTGCGGAAATTGTTGGTGAAGCCGCGCTTCGGGATGCGCATCGCCAGCTTCATCTGGCCACCTTCGAATCCGGGGCCCTTACCGCCGCCGGAACGAGCCTTGGCGCCCTTATGGCCCTTACCGGAGGTCTTGCCCAGACC
>CAYWLE010000167.1:0-4227 GCA_964458825.1 uncultured Oscillospiraceae bacterium
TCAATGAGCTGGGCGTAGAATTTGACAAAGATGAAAATGGCGACATGATCACCACCCACGGCGGCGGTACCAGCCGCAAGCGTATGCATGCGGCGGCGGACTATTCCGGCGCGGAGATCATGCGCACCCTGCGGGACGAGGTGCTCAACCGCAATATCCCCGTGGTGGATTTCACCGCAGCCATCGAGCTTATCAAGGATGAAAAGGGTCGCGCTGCGGGAGCCGTGCTTCTGAATATGGAAACCGGCGAGGTGCTCGTTGCCCGCGCCAAGACCGTGGTCATTGCCACTGGCGGCGCAGGGCGGATGCACTATCAGGGCTTCCCAACCTCCAACCACTATGGAGCCACTGCCGATGGACTGGTTCTGGCCTATCGCGCGGGCGCCAAGCTGATCTTCCAGGATACCTTGCAGTATCACCCCACCGGCGTTGCCTATCCCCAGCAGATTTTCGGCGCGCTGGTCACGGAAAAGGTGCGTTCCATGGGCGCCAAGCTGGTCAATAGCGAGGGCGAGGTTTACATCCATCCGCTGGAAACACGCGATGTGAACGCGGCGGGCATCATCCGCGAATGCCACGAGCGGGGCAAGGGCGTTTCCACGCCCAACGGCGGCAAGGCTGTGTGGCTGGATACCCCAATGATCGATATCATCCACGGCAAGGGCACGCTGGAGAAGCGCCTGCCCGCTATGCTGCGCATGTACCTGAAGTTTGGCATCGACATGCGGGAAACCCCGATACTGGTCTATCCAACGCTGCACTACCAGAACGGCGGCATCGAGATAAAGGTGGATGGTCAGAGCGGCGTGGAGAACCTGTTCGTAGCAGGCGAGGCTGCGGGCGGCATCCACGGGCGCAATCGCTTGATGGGCAATAGCCTACTGGATGTGATCGTATTTGGCAGGAATGCTGGTCAGCAGGCGGCCAAGAAGGCTGCTGGCGTTGAGGTTGGCAGGCTGAGTCTGGATCATGTGCGCAGCTATGCCGAGGAGCTTGAGGCGATCGGCGTGGAAAATGACGCGCTTTCCCCGAAGCTTCTGCCGGATTACACGCGTAAGCTATAAATATAATTCTGGCAGCCTTGCAGGATTTTGGTATTGTAATGGCGAAATGATTCAAGATGGGACTTTCGGTTCATATGAATAATGCCGGGCGCTGAGCCATGGCTGATTGAGGAGGACAAAGGATATGAAGATTATGATTTGCGTTGGCAGCACCTGCCATCTCTGTGGGTCCAAGAAGGTTGTTGCTTGCGTGCAGGAGCTGGTTGCCGAGCATAAGTTGCAGGCTGAGGTGGAGCTGGCAGGCAAGTTCTGCATGGGCAAGTGCGGCGAAGGCGTGAGCATTTCCGTGGACGATGTGGTTTATTCCGTGAAGCCCGAGGAAGTGGACGAGTTCTTCAAGAAGGAAATTCTGTCCAAGGTATAAAAAAGCAGGCAATTCAGGCAGTTATTCCGATATTGGGGTAACTGCCAAGTTGTATTTGCAGATAAATTGATCCGGCTTGCCAGCTTGAGCAAGCCAAATAAACAGGCTAGGACGTCGGGAGGTAGCCATGAACGAAGTGATTCGGCTGAGCAACGTGGAATGCCGCGACTGCTACAAGTGCATACGAAATTGCCCGGTGAAGGCGATACGCTATTCAGATGGCCGTGCGGAGATCATCCAGTCGGAGTGCATCCTCTGCGGCGAGTGCGTCGTCACCTGCCCGCAGCGGGGCGATTTCGTGCTCAGCAGCGTGGATCATATACGCGAGGTTATCCAGAGCGGCAGACGCGTGGTTGCCAGCGTGGCGCCATCCTTTATATCCGATATGCCGGTCGGCTCCATCGAGGGTATGCGACGGACGCTGCAAAGCCTCGGCTTCTATGATGCGGATGAAACCGTGCTGGGTGCGGAAATCGTGTCCCGAGAGTACGAGCGCATCATGCTGGAAAATGAGATGGATCTGCTCATCTCCAGTTGCTGTCCATCGGTGGTGATGCTGGTTCAGCGCTATTACCCGGATGTGCTGCCTTATCTGGCTCCGGTGAAGAGCCCGATGGAGCTGCACTGCGAGATGCTCAAGCAGAAGTATCCCGACGCCTATACCGTATTCATCGGCCCCTGCTATGCAAAGAAGGGGGAGGCTGACCTATCCAGCAATGCGGACGTCGCCATCACCTTCTATGAGCTGCGGGAGTGGATGCGCGAGGCTGGCGTGGAGCCGGTTTTTGTGAAAAATACGGAGGCCGAGGGCAAGCGCGCCCGCCGCTATCCCCGTCAGGATGGATTGGTGAAGTCCATGACGCCGGTGGCTGGCTGGAATCGCGTGGCTATCGACGGCATCAAGGACTGCATCTCCGCCCTGAGCGAGATCCGTCATGGCGGCATAGAGAAAACCTTCCTTGAGATGACCGCCTGCGAGGGCAGCTGCGTAAACGGTCCTGCCATACGCAAAAACCGCTATGAAAACCGCATTCGCGGCACGGTGAAGGTAAATGAATATTCGGGCAATGATGATTTTGGCGTGACCACCGATATCCCGCTGCGCATGTACCACACGCCGGAGCCGGTGATGCGCCGCAGACCCTCCGAAGAGGAGATACAGGAGGTTCTGCGGGTGCTGAACATGGATGGCCGGGGCAAGACCCTCAACTGCGGCTGCTGCGGCTATGCCACCTGCCGGCAGATGGCCATTGCCATCTGCCGAGATATGGCGCAGGTGGATATGTGCCTGCCCTACCTGCGGGAGCAGGCGGAGTCCCATTCCAGAGAGATTATCGACAGCACGCTGGAGGCAGCCGATCAGGTCATCGACAAGCAGATGAGGGTTGTGCAGAACATCGCCTCTCTGCTGGGTGAAACCACGGCGGAAACCAAGCTGGTGCTGACCAAGCTGAAGGATGCGATTCAGAACAATGGGTGAGTTATATACGGATACCGGCTCCATGAGCCTCACGAAGCACGGAGAGCAGCTCTGCGGCGATAAGATTGAGTTCAGGCTGAACGACCACGTGTCCATCTGCGTGCTTGCAGACGGCCTTGGAAGCGGCGTAAAGGCAAATATACTGGCAACGCTCACCTCCCAGATTCTGGCGACGATGAGCGAGGGCGGCATGTCCATCGAGGACTGCGTGGATACCATCGTGCGTACCCTGCCCACGTGCAGCGTGCGCCATGTGAATTATTCCACCTTCACCATCGTGGTAATCCGCGATCAGAAGCATGTGGAGCTGACCCGCTTTGATAACCCCCACACCGTGGTGCTGCGCGGCGGCAAGAACTATGAATTTAAGTATCACTCCCGCATGATCGAAAATAAGAAAATCTACTTCTCCAACTTCGAGGCGGAGGAGAACGACGTGGTTGTGGTCATGAGCGATGGAGCCATCTTTGCCGGTCTTGGCGGGCTGTATCCCTTTGGCTGGGGAAGAGACAAGATCATAGAATATCTGGAGGAGCATTACTCCCGTGAGATGACTGCCAAAGGCGTGGCTACCCTGCTTGCCCGGGAGTGCAACCGCCTCTATGAGGGCAAGCCCGGCGACGATACCTCCTTTGCCGTTATGCGCCTGTGCAGGCGCGAGCAGGTGAATCTGATGATCGGGCCGCCCTCTGCCATGAATCTGGATGATACCATGGTCGGCAGCTTCTTTGGCTCCGAGGGACTGCATATCGTCTGCGGCGGCTCCACCAATCGTATCGCCGCTCGCTACCTTGGCAAGGAGGTCTATGCCTCGCTGGATTATGGCCAGAGCGATCTGCCGCCCATCTACTCTCTGGAGGGCGTGGATCTGGCCACCGAAGGCGTCGTGACCATATCCAAGGTGCTGGAATATGCCCAGGAGTATCTGGAGGGCACGCAGCTCAACCCGGAATGGAAGCTCATTGACGACGGCGCATCCCGCATCGCTCACATGCTCTTTGAGTATGCCACGGATGTGCATTTCTTCGTTGGCTGTGCCATCAATCCGGCACACCAGAACCCGAACCTGCCCATTGCCTTCGGCGCAAAATTCCAGCTGATCGATCAGCTGAGCAAGTGCCTAGAGAAGATGGGGAAGAAGATCAGCGTCCGCTTTTATTAAGAATAAAAAAATCTCAAAAAAAGCGAAAAAGGTGTTGACAAAAATCGGGATATGGTGTATTATATACAAGTCGCCGCGAGTTGCGGAAGCACAGCGGATGGCGTGGGAGCATAGCTCAGCTGGGAGAGCATCTGCCTTACAAGCAGAGGGTCACAGG
>CAYWLE010000168.1:0-4219 GCA_964458825.1 uncultured Oscillospiraceae bacterium
CGTCAAAAGCGGACATAAACAAAAGAAAAGGACTCGCATTTCTGCAAGTCCTATGGAGCTGATGACCGGATTCGAACCGGTGACCTCATCCTTACCAAGGATGCGCTCTACCGACTGAGCTACATCAGCGCGTTGCCTTATCGTTTGACGCGAGATTGATTATACTACATATACGCGGGAAAAGCAAGCGTTTTTGTGCAATTTAACATTTTTAACAGAATGAGCGCTCCTTTGCCGCTTTTGTGGGCGGGAGCGGCGGCATGGCTACCGAAGCGCTGCAAAGACCCGCGTACAGGTGCTGGGAGGGTGGAAAGCTGGCTCGGCAGCTCCAGATAGCCTGCAAAATGCAGTATCCAAGCCAAGAAATGCTTAGTTTTTACTCTCCTGCCTGCAAACCTTGAAGGTATGGCAGCCTCACTGCCCCAGATACTTCTGCGGCACACGGCGGGCGACACGCAGCAGCAGCAGTCCCAGCGCATAGCAGACCACCGCCTCGCCCAGCGCTACCATGCCAATAGCGCTCAGCAGCAGCGGCAGGCTCACAGCTGCGCCGGGAGCGCGCACATATGCCAGATAGACCACGGGTCCGACGATCAGTCCGTTGCAAATGGCGGGCATGGCGGCGGCAATCGGGGGTCGCGCGCGCAGGCGGCGTGCTGCGGCGGCAGCCAGCAGGGTGGCGAGAGAGCCGAGCAGCACATCATACCACACGCCGCCGCCCAGCAGGTTTGCCACCAGACAGCCAACAAATAGCCCCGGCACAGCGTCGGCAGTGAGTATGGGCAGCAGGGTCAGCGCCTCTGCGATGCGAAATTGCACCGCGCCGAAGCTGATGGGCTGGAAGAGCAGGGTCAGCAGGCAGTAGATGGCGGCAATAAGCGCCGCACGGGTGAGGGCATGCACGTCTGGAACGCTGGATAGACGGGTATTCTTTTTCATTTCTTTTCTTCCCTTCGGGAGGACAGCGCAGCAAAAATAGGCGTGCGGAGCACATATCAAGCCGCCGAAAAAGCAGAGACTGCAAGCCCGGCGGCGATTTTTATGCCTGTCGGAATTGCAGCCCCGTTCATCGCCCAAAGGGCGGTCAGATCGGTCGGAAACCTGCGCCTGCGAGGATGCTCGCGGGAGCAGACCTGGTTTTGTTTTTTCGGGAGCCATATAGCTCCGTCAGACAGGAGGGCTGCGAACTGTCTTGATATTTAATTTGCACATAAGATTATAGCATGCGCGGCGTTTTTTGCAAGTTAAACTTCTGCAAGCGCGGCAGGAGGAAGGCGATCCTGCATGGGAAAATTCATTTTCCGAGCCGCTATGTTCGTACAAAATCAATATACGCCTGCTATAATAATTGAAAAATTTCGGTTTTCCGCCCGATTTGCGCCGGAGGACTGGCTATAAAGCTATAAAGAAGGAAGCCTATGAAAATATTTGACGTACACGTACATATCTTCCCCGAAAAGATCGCCATGAAGGCAGCCGAGAGCATCGGCGATTTCTACGACGGCATCCCCATGCATGGAAACGGCACGGTGGATGCGGCGCTCGAGATGCTGGATGCGGCGGGTATAGCCGCCTTTGCCGCCCATTCCGTGGCGATGACGCCGCACAATGTGGAGCGGATCAACCAATTCATCCTCTCCGCCCAGCAGAGGATGCCCGATCGGCTCATTCCCTTTGCAGCCATCCATCCAAGGGTGGATGATATTCAGACCACGGTGGACGATATCGTTTCCCATGGCTTCAAGGGCATTAAGATCCATCCCGATATGCAGCGCTTTGCCGTGGACGATCCCGCCGTCGCGCCGATGATGGAGGCCATCGCGGGCAGCGGACTGCCGCTGCTGATCCATTCCGGCGATTATCGCTATGATTTCGACGGCCCCCAGCGTCTGCTGAACCTGCACAATAGCTTCCCGAAGCTGCATATGATCTGCGCCCACTTCGGCGGCTGGGGCGAGTGGGATCGCGCGGTGGAGCTTCTGCCCGGCAACGGTCTGACCATCGACTGCTCCAGCTCCCTCTATCAGTGGCCTGCCGAGCGCGCGGTGGATGCGGTGCGCCGCTTCGGCGCGGAAAACGTGCTCTTTGGCTCGGATTATCCCATGTGGGATCCTGCCGAGGAGGTGGAGCGCTTCATGCAGCTCAAGCTCACCGATGCCGAGCGCGAGGCCATACTCTGGAATAACGCCGCCCGCATGTTTGATCTGCACTGACCGCAGCCAAACTGTGAACAAACCCGTGCGGCGGCTTGACAATTTTTCGACATCGCCAAAAGAGGTTTGACGCGGCTTCCATGCCTGTGTATAATGAAATTATATGATACTGCTATGGCTCGGCTTTCTGCCGATCCAATAGGAAAGGAGCGCTGGGCTATGGGACGCGCTGAAAACAAAAGGAGCAGGAAGGTATCCATCTGGAACTGGATGGGCACGCTGATTCTTTCCGCCATTCCGGGCGTGAATATCATTGCCATGATCCTCTTTATCATCTTTGCCAAGGCGCCCAGCAAGCGCAGCTACGCCATCGCGTTTCTGCTGCTCACGCTGATCCTCGCGCTGCTTGGCTGCGCGGCGCTCATCATCTTCGAGCAGGAAATTGCCCTGCTTGCCGATCGCCTGCGCGGCGTGATGCCGCTGGATACCATCGGCGTCATCAGCTAAGCCGACATAAGAGAGAGTCCGCGATATGCATATCGCGGACTCTCTCTTTTATGTGTCTACGCCAGCGGCAGATCCTCCATCCGCGCGCCCTCGCGCATGCGCAGCACATGGTCAAAGCCAGCCTGCCGCGCCGCAGCCACGCACAGGTCGAAGCCTGTCTCCAGCGCGTCGGCGGAGTGGGAATCGCCGTTGATAATGATCTCGCCGCCTTCATCATGTATGAACCTCAGAAGCAGCGGGTTCGGGTAGGGCGTGCTTCGGTAGCCGCGGCTGATGGCTCCGGTGTTCATCTCCAGCGGCACGCCGCGCTCAATGGCGCAGCGGGCAGCCTCCTTGGCAGGAGCCAAGCAGCGCGGGTCGCTCTCATCAAAGTAGCGGTATCCCTCGTTGAACTTGGTGATCAGGTCGATATGGCCGATAAAGGCGGCGCTGGAGCGCGCGCACATCGCCGCCACATTTTCATAATAGCAGCGCACATAGGCATAGTAGTCGCCGCCGAAGCTATTCTCCACATCGGCGCGCATGCGCTCGGCGGAGTAGTCGGCGGAAAAGAGCTGGTCGCCGCGCCGGAACCAGTGTACCGAATCGATGTAATATTCATAATCGTTCACCGGACGCTCGTAGGCAAAGTCCTTCTCCATGCCGAGGATAACCTCGATCTGCCCGCGGTATTTCTCCCGCACCCGGCGCACCTCCTGCCGGTAGAGCAGCTCTGCCTCCGGCGTGGCGGGTATGCTGTCGTAGGGGTTCCAGCCGTGCATGGAGCAGCCGATGGACACAAAGCCGCGCTTTATGGCTTCCTGCACCATCTCCTCTATGCTGTTTTTGCCGTCGCAGAAGGTGGAATGGGTGTGTGCGTTGGATAGGATGCGCATGCCGAGCCTCCGATGTGATCTGTTATTTGAACCGTTCCTATCATACCCGATCCTCGCCGGCCTGTCAATCCATCGCCCGCATGCATTTAGCATAAATTAACCCTGCATTTGCTGTTATAATTCGGCTTTATCTGCTATAATAGTAACCAGAGAAAACTCTTCCATACAGTGCATCAGTTTAGAATAATTCAGGAGTGAATACAATCATGGATTTCAAGCTTTCCATTGCCAATGAGATCATTTCCGCAGCGGAGCGCGCCTTTGGCGATACCGGCCTTGCCGCCGCAGATATCGCCGCCGCGCTGGAGATTCCGCCGAGCACCGATATGGGCGATTATGCCTTTCCCTGCTTCAAGCTCTCCAAGGCGCTGCGCAAGAGTCCGATGATGATTTCCGACGCCCTCGCCGCAGGCATCCAAGCAGATTATCTGGGCAAGGTGGAGTCCGTAAAGGGCTACCTCAACTTTTTCATCGACCGGGCAACCTACGCCGAAAAGGTGATCGAGGCCGTGCTCACCCAAGGCGAGGCCTATGGCTCCGATAATTCCGGCGCGGGCAAGACCGTGGTGCTGGATTATTCCTCCATCAACATCGCCAAGCGCTTCCACATCGGCCACCTCTCCACCACCATGATCGGCAACGCCCTCTATAAGCTGCACAAGTTCTTCGGCTGGAACGCCGTGG
>CAYWLE010000169.1:0-4214 GCA_964458825.1 uncultured Oscillospiraceae bacterium
CTTATTCCTAAGAAAATTTGAAAAAAGCTCTTGACAGCTGCAAAAATTACGGCTATAATCATCTCAACACAGAAAAATAAACCGAAGAATGAGAATAGTAGCGCGGAACACGACGCTTTCAGAGAGCCGCAGGCGGTGGGATTGCGGCAGCCTAGCCCGTGCGAATGGACTCACGAGGGCGGTTCGAACCTCACATTTTACATGTGATCAGTAGCAACCGACGGGTACCGCGCCCGTTACCAGAGCGGCTCATATGCAGTATGAGTGAACGAGCGGATGCAGATTTCAGCATCAACTTGGGTGGCACCGCAGGTTATCCTGTCCCAATCTTTTTGGGACGGGTTTTTTATTTACTGATTTATCAGAATCTAAGCAATGAATGGAGGCGCAGGTTATGACCGGACTGGATTTTCGATGGCGAGGCTCTCATTTCCTCGTCAAGTTGCCCACGTATCCACTCAACCAGTGCAAGCAAACATATATAAAAGGAGATAAAAAAATGAAGAAGCTTCTTTCTATCCTCATCGCCGCGATCATCTGCCTTTCTACCGTCGCCTTTGCCGCGCCGACCATCGGCATCAACCAGTACGGCGAGCATGCCTCTCTGGATAACTGCCGCGAGGGCTTCATTCAGGGGCTGAAGGACGTTGGTCTTGTGGAAGGCGAGGATTTTGATATCAGCTACCAGAACGCAGGCTTTGACAATGCCATCGCCACCCAGATCGCTCAGAACTTCTCCGCAAATAATGTCGTTCTGATGTGCGCCATCGCCACTCCCTCTGCCACGGCGTGCTACGCCGCAGCCGAGGACAAGGATATTCCCGTGGTCTTCACCGCCATCACCGATCCTGTGGAGGCTGGTTTGGCTGCTGGAAACATCACCGGCACCAGCGATAAGCTGCCTGTTGAAGCCCAGCTCGACCTCATCCGCCATCTTCTGCCCGATGCTACCAGCATCGGCATCCTCTACACCACCAGCGAACCAAATTCCGTGTCCGCCATCGCTGAATATGAACAGAAGGCTTCCGACTACGGCTTCACCATCGAGGCGCTGGGCGTAACCTCTCAGGCTGAGGTGACGCAGGCCGCCGACAGCCTCATCGGTCGCGGCGTGGATTGCCTCTCTAATCTCACCGACAACAACGTGGTTGGCGTGCTTTCCTCTATCCTCGAGAAGACCGACGAGGCGGCCATCCCCGTATTCGGCAGCGAGGTGGAGCAGGTAAAGCTTGGCTGCGTCGCCGCCGCAGGCATTGATTACTTTGCCCTCGGTCAGCAGACCGGAGCCATGGCCGCCAAGATCCTCACCGGCGAAGCCAGCGCCTATGACATGGACTATGAAACCATCACCGAGTACGGCATCTATGTAAACTCCGCCGCCCTCGCATCCTTCTCCATCGAGCTTCCTGCCGACATCGCCGAAAAGGCAATTGAAGCCGCCGAGGCTTAACATTCCAATCTTACCGCAATATCAAGGAGCAGCACCATGAGCACCATCATCGATCTTCTCATCAGCACCGCCACGCAGGGCTTGATCTATGCCCTGCTGGCATACGGCATATTCATTACCTATAAAATACTGGATTTTCCCGATCTTACCGTGGACGGCAGCTTCCCCCTCGGCGCAGCCGTCACCGCCGTAGCGCTCACCCGGGGCGTAAATCCCTATCTCACCCTGCTTATTGCCATGGTGGTCGGTGCGCTGGCTGGGCTCGTCACCGGCGTAATCCATGTGCGGCTCAGGGTGCGCGATCTGCTGGCTGGCATCATCACCATGACGGCGCTCTTTTCCATCAACCTGCAAATCGCAGGCTCCAACCTCGCGGTGGATCGTTCCTTCCAGACCATCTTCACCGGCACACCCACCATGGCGCTTCTCGGCGGATGCTCGCTGATGCAGCGCAAGCTCATCATCTCCCTCATCCTTGCCCTGCTCTTTAAGCTGATTCTGGATCTCTTTTTCAAAACCAAGTGCGGCATGCTGCTGCGCGCCACAGGCAATAACCCCACCGTCGTCACCTCCCTTGCCGTGGATCAGGGCAGGATGAAGATCCTCGGTCTCGTCATCGCCAATGCGCTGGTTGCCCTCTGCGGCGCGGTGGTCTGCCATGAGCAGCGCTCCTTCTCAAGCACCATGGGCACGGGGCAGATGGTATTCGGGCTTGCCACCGTCATCATCGGCACAACCATCTTCAAAAAGCTCAGCTTCGTCAAGGGAACCACCGCCGTTATCTGCGGCAGCATCATCTATAAGATATGCATCCAGCTCGCCATCAGCCTCGGCCTGCCGGCCAACCTGCTGAAGCTGGTCACGGCGCTGCTGTTCCTATTCATTCTGATCATCGGCAATGTAAACAAGGGGAAGGTGAAGACCCATGCTTGAGCTTAAAAACATCTCCAAGATATACAATCAGGGTCTGGTTACCCAGTCCTGCCTCTTTCAGGATTTCAATCTGACCGTTGCCGATGGTGAGTTTGTGTCCATCGTAGGCAGCAACGGCAGTGGCAAGACCTCCATGCTGAACATCATCTGCGGCAGCATCCCCGTGGAGGGCGGTCAGGTGCTGATCGATGGTCGGGATATCACCCATTCGCCGGACCACCGCCGCTATGCACGCATCGGCCGTATCTTTCAGGATCCTGCCCTTGGCACCTGCCCCGATCTCACCATGCTGGAAAATCTCTCCCTCGCAGATAACAAGGGCAGACCCTTTGGCTTGGGTCGCGCGGTATCCAAAAAGCGCATCTCCTACTTCCGGGATCAGCTTGCTGAACTCCAGCTGGGTCTGGAGGATAAGCTCCATGTGAAGATGGGGGCGCTCTCCGGCGGTCAGCGGCAGGCTGTGGCGCTGCTGATGGTCACGCTGGCTCCGCTGGATTTCCTCATTCTGGACGAGCACACCGCCGCCCTTGACCCTCACACCGCTGAGATCATCATGCAGCTTACCGACCGCATCGTGCGCGAAAAGAAGCTCACCGCCATGATGGTCACCCATAACCTGCGCTATGCCGTGGAATATGGCTCCCGCATGCTGATGATGGATCGCGGTCACATCGTGTTCGATCGCGCCGGCGCGGAAAAGGAAGCTACGAAGGTGGACGATATTCTCGATATCTTCAACCGCATCTCCATCGAGTGCGGCAACTAAGGCAAAGCAAACCAATGCAAAAGGCTCCGTTCGACGAAAACCATCGCCGTGCGGAGCCTTTTCTATGCAAAAAATGAGCCGTTCCAGCTGCAAAGTTATTTTCCTTTAATCCAATTTTCCACTCAGCTTCATGACGCGCCGAGCCAAACTGACTATAATTGTTCCATCCAAGCAAGAAGCTTGCTTCATAATTTAAGCAAGGAGGTCGCTTCTATGAAACGCAGTATCGGCTTCAAATGGATACTCACGGCAATGCTTGCATCCATGGTTTGCGTCTGCACCCTCTGCGTGCAGATTCCCTCGCCCATGAACGGCTATATAAACCTCGGCGATGTGCTGGTGCTCATCAGCGCCTTCCTGCTCGGGGCGCGCTATGGCGCGCTGGCGGCAGGCCTTGGTTCGGCGCTTGCCGACCTCTTCAGCGGCTATGTCTTCTACGCGCCGGGAACCCTCGTTATCAAGGCAGCCACAGCCTTCCTCGCCGCCATCCTCGCGGAGAGGAGCAGCCATCGCCTGCCCGCCACGCTGCGGCGGGTGCTTGCCGCGCTGGCTGGCGAGGCTATAATGGTGCTTGGCTACCTGCTCTACGCATGGTTCTTCCTCGCACACGGAGCCGCCGCCATCGCCAGCATACCCGGAAACATTCTTCAGGGAGCCGTGGGCGTGCTGCTGTCCGTGGTTCTCACGCCGCTGATCACCCAGCCCCGCGAAGTGCAGGAAATGCTTGCCTGCTTCCATGAGAAGGGTTAAACATCCTTGATCTTCACAAGGGCTGCAAATGCAAAGATCCCAGCCGCATTTTGCATCGGTTGGGATCTTGCTTTTATCGATTTTGGGATAGTTCGAAGGGGCACGGAGGATCTCTCCTCCATGCCCCTTTTCATTCAACTAAGCTTAGTTGAGCGTGCTTATATCTGATTTCTCAGATTAGCGGCCGAACTGAACGTCGTTGTTGCCGGACTCGGTCTCCCACATCTCCAGCATGTTGATGGGATCGTTGAAGTCGGCGATCCAGCCGTTGCGGGCTACGTCGTAGTTGCCGTTCTTGCGGTCGTTGAGGAATAC
>CAYWLE010000170.1:0-4202 GCA_964458825.1 uncultured Oscillospiraceae bacterium
AGGAGATCTATCATGGCCTGCTCTTCGGCGATAACGGCGGCATGCCCGATCCCTACTTCGTGCTCAAGGATCTGCCCATGTATGTTGCCGCCCAGCAGCAGCTTGCCCGCGATTATACGGATAAGGATCTCTGGCTGCACAAGGCTGTGATGAATACCGCCTGCTCCGGCGTCTTCGCCGCAGACCGCACCATCAGCGAATATAACGATAAGATTTGGCATCTCAAGCCGCTTGCCTTGAACGTATGATTTTTTATCACGATTCTCGATCCGAGCTTTACAGAAGCCCCCTCGGCGCCGCACCCTGCTCCAGCAAGGTGCGGCTTCGGGTGTGCGCCGATCAGATGACCAGCGTCACTCTGCGCATCTGGTGGGAGGGTGCGGAATATAAGTGGTTCATGCGCCGCGTGGATAACGGCATGTATGAATACGAAATGGATATCCCCGAAAATACCGGTCTGCTCTGGTATTATTTCATGGCGACCGATAAGGATGGCCGGGTTTGGTATCTTGGCAATGCTGGCGATTGCCTCGGCGGCGTTGGCTCCGTGGGTCGCACCGAGCCATCCTCCTTTCAGGTCACGGTGTACGATCCAGCCTACAGGACGCCCCGATGGATGCGCAACGGCGTGATGATGCAGATATTCGTGGATCGCTTCCGCAATGCGGGCGGCGTGGATCTGTATAACCTGCCCGCCGGCTCCTATTATCATGCCCATTGGGATGATGATCCTGCATTGGTTATCAATGATAAGCAGGGCAATAATTCCGCCAATGATTTCTTCGGCGGCAACCTGCGCGGCGTACAGGAAAAGCTGGATTACCTTCAGGAGCTGGGCGTCACCGTGCTCTATTTCAACCCCATCTTCGAGGCAAATAGCAACCATAAATACAATACCGGCGATTATAAAAAGATCGATCCCTCCTTCGGTACCGAGGCGGACTTCAAGGCGCTGTGCAAGGCTGCAAAGAAGCGCGGCATCCGCGTGATCCTCGACGGCGTGTTCAGCCATACCGGCAGCGATTCCATCTATTTTGATCGCTATGGCAATTACGGCGGTCACGGAGCCTACTCCGATCCCGAAAGCCCCTACCGCAGCTGGTATAACTTCGAAAACTGGCCGGATGACTATGATTGCTGGTGGGGCTTCCATACCCTGCCCAATGTAAACGAGGAGGATCCCTCCTACCGCAAATTTATCATCTCTGATGAGGATAGCGTGCTTGCCCACTGGCTCAGGGCCGGCGCATCCGGCTGGCGGCTGGATGTGGCGGATGAGCTGCCGATGGATTTCCTGCGGGAGATACGCAAGCGGGAGAAGGACATCGACCCCGATTCTGGTCTGATCGGCGAGGTTTGGGAGGATCCCAGCAATAAGGTCGCCTATGGCGAGGTTCGCTGTTACTGCGACGGCGATACGCTGGACTGCGCCATGAACTATCCGCTGCGCGAGGCTGTGCTGGGCTTCATGACTCACCGCCTCAACGCGCCGGAGTTTGTGCGCCGCGTGGAATCCATGCGTGAAAATCAGCCCATGGAGTTCTTCTATTCCCAGATGAACCTGCTGGGCAGCCATGATCGTCCCCGCGCCCTCGCCGTGCTGGCAGATGTGGGCAATATGGAGCCGGAGCGCAAGTATCGCTACCCCATCGATCTGGATGAGGTTGCCTATGATCGCGGCCGCAGGCGGCTGATGGCTGCGTGGAGCCTCGTGTGCGCGCTGCCGGGCATGCCCTGCATCTATTATGGCGATGAGGCCGGCCTCTATGGCATGTCCGATCCCTACTGCCGCGGTACCTACCCGTGGGGCAGGGAGGATCAGGCGCTGCTTGCCTCCTTCCGTGAGAGCGCTCAGCGCCGCCTGCACTCTCAGGCGCTCCGAACCGGCGATATGCACCTGAGTGCGCTGGGCGAGGATGTGGTGCTGGTGGAGCGAACGATTGTGGGCGGCAGGGACGCCTTCGGCATGCAGGCCGAGGACGAGCGCCGCGCCGTGGCGGTCAACCGCGCCGATGGCTCCCGCTGGATCGAGTTCGAGGGCAGGGCGGTGGAGCTTCCCGCCGAGAGCGCCGTGGTGCTGCTCTGATCGAGCTTTGAGGCTGGCAGGCAGGCTTGGTTTGCCAGAATAACCAAACCAAAATAATTTCGAACCAACCAAATCTATTTTGATATAAACTGCGAAAAACGGTGTTTTTTCGCAGTTTTTTTGCCTTTCGCTTTACAGAACTCTTTACATCGCGGCACAGTTCTGCTACAATTTAAGTTACAGGTATTTTATAGGAAATGGGGAATCAACTGTGAACGAACGTGAACGCTTATCCTCCCGACTGGGCTTTATCCTGCTCAGCGCAGGCTGCGCCATTGGCTGCGGCAACGTATGGAAGTTCCCGTGGATGACGGGTCAGTACGGCGGCGGTGGTTTTGTGGCAATCTATGTTCTGTGCTTGATCCTGCTGGGTCTGCCGGTCATGACGATGGAATTTGCGCTGGGCCGCGCCGCGCAGGCAAGCCCGGTGCGCATGTATCAGAAGCTGGAGCGCAAGGGTCAGAAGTGGCACATCCATGGCTATCTGGCAATGTTCGGCAATTTCTGCCTGATGGCATTCTATACCACCGTGGCTGGCTGGATCTGCTATTATTTCTGGAAGTTCTTGACTGGCAGCACCGCCGATCTTGGCTTCGTATCGATGATAACCAACCCCAGCATAAACGTGATCTCCATGGTCATCGTCGTCGTGCTTGGCTTCATCATTCTCAGCTTCAACCTTCAGGGCGGTCTTGAGCGCATCACCAAGTATATGATGGTCGCACTGCTCCTGCTGATGATCGTGCTTGCCATCAACAGCTTCACCCTGTCCGGTGCGGCAGAGGGTCTGAAGTTCTATCTGCTGCCCGACCTGAGCAAGATCAATGGCGATGTCATCGTGGCTGCCATGAATCAATCCTTCTTTACCCTGAGCCTTGGCATCGGCTCCATGTCCATCTTCGGCAGCTATATCGGCAAGGAACGCAGCCTGATGGGCGAATCGGTAAATGTTATCGTGCTGGATAGCTTCGTTGCCATCACTGCCGGCCTCATCATCTTCCCCGCCTGCACCACCTATGGCGTGGAGGTAAATGCCGGTCCCTCCCTGCTGTTTGATACCATGGCCACCGTGTTTAACCACATGGCTGGCGGCCGTGTCTGGGGCAGCCTCTTCTTCCTGTTCATGATCTTTGCGGCCCTCTCCACCGTGCTTGCCGTATTTGAAAATATTCTGGCATGCGTGCGCGAGCTGACTGGCTGGAATCGTCCCAAGGGCTGCGTGGTCTGCGCGATCATCGTGCTGATCATGTCCCTCACCACCGCGCTGGGCTACAGCACCTTCAGCGGCTTCGTTCCCTTCGCCGAGGGCACCGCTTGGCTGGATCTGTGGGATTTCATCGTCAGCAATAACCTGCTGCCCCTTGGCTCGCTGGTATTCGTGCTGTTCTGCTGCTACAAGCGCTATGGCTGGGGCTGGGATAACTTCGTTGCCGAGGCCAATAGCGGCAAGGGTCTGAAGGTGAAGAACTGGATGAAGCCCATCTTCATGTATCTGGTTCCCGTCGCCATTCTGGTGATCTATATCTATGGTCTGTTCAACTTTGCTTGGTAAATAAGCATCTCGCTTATAACCAGCGCAAAAGCCCGCCTTTCGGCGGGCTTTTGTATTGGGCGGTGGGAGCAAGCTCCCCTCTGCCTTATTTTTCCGGCATCAGCAGGCGCGCACGATACATGGCGTCCAGCCTGCCCAGCTTCTCGATCAGCTGCATGCTGGGGGCGCGACCCACATCCACCACGGTGTAGGCATAGTTGCCGCGGGAAACGTTTATCATGTTTTCAATGTTCAGCGCTTCCTCGCTGAGCACCATGGTGATGGCGGAAATGACGTTTGGCACGTTCCTGTGCAGCATCGCGATGCGCGGCACTCTCAGCTTGCCAAGGCGGCAGTTCGGGAAGTTCACGGAGTTCTCGATGGCGCCATGGCGGATGTAGTTGTCCACCTGCTTGGCTGCCATGCGCACGCAGTTGTCCTCGCTCTCGGGGGTGGAAGCGCCCAGGTGGGGCGTCAGCAGCGCGTTCTTCACGCCGATCAGGTCGCTGCACGGGAAGTCGGTCACATACACGCGCAGCTTCTCCGCCTCGAGGGCAGCCTTCACATCATCGTGGTTTACCAGCC
>CAYWLE010000171.1:0-4096 GCA_964458825.1 uncultured Oscillospiraceae bacterium
CGCTATCGCCGTCAGGATGAGATCGGCACGCCCTACTGCATCTGCGTGGACTTTGACACCGCCGAGACCGGCAACGTCACCGTGCGCGACCGCGATACCATGCAGCAGGAGGTTGTACCGGTAGACGAGCTGGTTGCTTGGCTGGAGAAGAAGCTGGAGTTCTAATGCATTTTTGCGAAGGAATTGGATAAACGAAGCCCCTGACCATCTCGGTCAGGGGCTTTATCATTGTTCTGCAAAGCATTGACTTTGTCAATGCAAAAGCCCTCGGTCTGAATGACCGAGGGCTTTTGCATGTCGGGAAGCTGCTTTTCTGTCAGAATATCAGATCACGCCGTAGGCGCCGTCGATGATGATATCCGCGCCGGTGGTGTAGCCAGCGCTCTTGCTGCACAGCCAGATGATGGCGCCGCAGAGCTCCTCCGGCTCCGCCATGCGGTGCATGGGGAAGAGGGGCTGCCAAGCAGCCAGCAGCTCAGGCTCCACGAAGTTCGGGTCGGTGGCCATGGGGGTGGCGACGTAGCCGGGGGAGATGCTGTTTACGCGGATATTCTTGTCCACCAGCTCGATGGCGAGGGACTTGGTCATGTGGATAACGCCCGCCTTGGAGGCATTGTAGGCTGCCTGACACTGGGGAATGTTCACCACGTGACCGGATACGGAGGCAATGTTGATCATGCTGCCCTCAATGCCGAGCGCGATCATGCTGCGGGCGGCCTCGCGGCAGACGATGTATTCGCCGGTGAGGTTGATGTCGAGGCACTTGCGCCATTCCTCCACGCTGGCTTCGAAGATATCCTTGTGGTAGCAGACGCCTGCATCGTTTACCACGATATCGAGGCGACCATAAACCTCGATGATCTTATCGATGCCTGCGCGAACCTGCTGCTCGCTGGTGACGTCGCAGGTGATATCGAGGCACTTGCCGCCCTCGGACTCGATGAGCTTTACCGTATCGGCAGCGCCGGAGCGGGTGAAGGTGGCGATGTCCGCGCCTGCGCGGGCAAGCTCGCGGGCAATGACCAGACCGATGCCGCGACCGCCGCCGGTGACGAGAGCAACCTTGCCCTCAAGGGAGAACATATTCTGGAGATAATTCTGGATCATGGGAAAAACCTCGCTTTGGATTTATTGGGTATTGCTTCTGAATGCCTGCTGCTGAGCGCTTATTCCTGCACGTTGATGATGACCTTCATGGTGGTCTCGCGGTTATCATCGATGTACTTGTAGGCGTCGAGGAACTGCTTGAAGGGGAAGTGCTTGCTCATCAGCGGCTCCAGCTTGACCTTGCCGGAGGCAACCAGCTCCAGCGCGGTGACGTAATGCTCATGGCGATACATCATGGAGGTGTTGAGGTCGAGCTCATGATCGTTGAGCACGGCAAGGTCGCAGTTTGCCATATCGGCGAACACGGCCACGAGGATGATCTGGCTGCCCTTGCGCGCACAGCGGATCGCCTGATTGATGGTGATATTATTGCCGGCGCAATCATAGATCACGTCCGCCTTATCGGGGCCGAATGCCTCGATCATGGCCTCGTTGAAGTCCTTCTCACGGGTGTTGCAAACCACGTCCACGCCGCACTGCTCCTTGGCGAGGGAGAGGCGATAATCGGATACGTCGGTCATCATAACCTTGTGCGCACCCAGACCCTTGGCTGTCTGCGCCACGAGGTTGCCGATGGGACCTGCGCCGATAACCACCACATCCTTGCCCTCGATGCCGCCGCTGCACTGGCGAACCGCATGCACGGTGACGGCGAGGGGCTCGATCATCGCGCCCTGATCCAGCGTCATATTCTCCGGCAGGGGAGTGATCTTGCTCTGGTCGCAGGCAAAGAACTCGGAGGCAACGCCGGTGCACTGGAAGCCCATGACCTTCAGCTCCTCGCAGAGATTATACTTGCCGTGGCGGCAGGGATAGCACTTGCCGCAGACCTCCTGCGGCTCGATGGTGACCTTCTGGCCGACGCTGACCTTGGTGACGCCCTCGCCCACGGCGGCGACGGTGCCGCTGGTTTCATGGCCTTGGGTTACGGGATACTTGGTGAAGGGATGCTTGCCATGGTAGACGTGGATATCCGAGCCGCAGATGCCGATCTTCTCGATCTTTACCAGCACCTGTCCGGGCTTGACCTCCGGTACGGGAACCTCGCGAAACTCGATCACGCCGGGCTGAGTCATAACTTGCTGGATCATTTTTTTGCTCTCCTCCTTAATATAGCAGTCGTTTTATTGATGGATGAACGAAGGGAGATATTCAAAGCGCCAGAATATTTGACTTCTTGGATATTCAAATTCTAGGAAAATCAAACATCTCGCCGCAAATTGAATATTATAATGTCACTACATTGTTAGTATAATGGGAAATGCGGCTTTTGTCAACCAGAAAGGGGTGGGAAAGCGAGCGGAAGCGGCGCGGCAGGAAATGCAGAAGAAAAAACTGTGCAAAATCTTTGCTCTTTTGCTTGCGAAATCTATTGAAAAATATCAGTTTTGTGGTATAATAAGCATGGCGCTTATTGTTACGACATTCAATGTTATGTTGAATTGTTGATGATCGCGCCGGCGGAGCTGAGCTGGCTCCGCTGAAGGAAGGCAATTTGCTTCCAAAGGCTTTATACATCTATATATTTATAAAAGAAGGCAAATAAAAAAAGGCAAAGATGAAGGGTGGGCGGCAGGCATGCTTGAGGATCACAAGCTTGATAAATCCATACCGATACCGCTTTATTTCCAGCTGAAGAACCTGCTGCTGGATGAGATAAAGAAAAATGAATACCCCGTGGACAGCCTGATCCCCACGGAAAAGGAAATATCCGAGATGTTTGGCATCAGCCGTACCACGGTGCGGCAGGCTATTACGGAGCTGGTTCAGGCTGGCTGGCTGTACAGGATCAAATCCAAGGGTACCTTCGTGGCGCGGGTGAAGATCAAGCAGGACTTTATCAGGCGTCTGGAGCCGTTTAACGAGCAGATCGAGCGCACCGATCGCGTGCCAAGCACCCAGCTGCTCGCCTTTGAGACCCTGCCCATGCCGGAGCAGGTGGCGAGCGTGTTTAGCTTGGAGCCGGGCACCAAGGCGCTCTACCTGCACAGGCGGCGCTGCGCCGATGACGAGCCCATCGTGACGGTGGAAACCTATCTGCCGCTGGAGAGGTGCGCCTTCGTGCTTGACCACGACATGGAAAAGGAATCCCTCTATCACACGCTGGCTGCCCGGGAGCAGACCCGCATCTGCCGCGTAAACCGCACATTGGAGGCTGTGGCTGCCAACAGCAGGGATGTGGAGCGGCTGAATATGGTGCGCGGCAAGCCGGTGCAGCTGTTCAAAACCATCGGCTACAATTCCATGAACGAGCCGATCGAGTATTCCATCGCACGCTACAGGGGCGATAGGAATAAGTTCGAGATCGACCTTCAGGTGGATACCACGCCCTAGCCCAGCCGGACGGGAGCCTGACTAGAGCCCAAGAGCCGCATGCAGGCTCGGGCTTCCGGCTGATCTGCATGGGGCGCGGCTCCGGTCATATGGAGATAGGTTTCAAGCGACAGGGAAGCAGCTTGGCTGGCTGCCTTGCCGCCACGCACAGCCGTCCTCCGGGCGGGGGAAGGGCTGTGCTTGAAAATATCCTGCTTTGTCACGACAATACAATGTAGTGGCATGCAACATCGATACAAAGTATCATTGGAACACAGCACAGACCCATCAGCAACCACTTTTAGACCAAGCACAAACCAAGCACAGACCAACGAACCAAAAACGGAGATCCAAATACATAGCATAAAGGAGTAGATAACATGATTAAGCTGCCTGAATCCGCAACCCGTCCCACGATGTATTTCATCGGCGTAACCACCGGTCAGTCCTCCATTATGAAGATTTTCCCCGTATGGGCAGAGGCACTGGGCATTGACGCCTGCATCAAGGGCATCGACATCGGTCTGCACGCCCCGGCGGAGGATTACCGCGCTGCGGTGGAGTTCATCAAGAACGACCCGCTCTCTCTGGGCGCGCTGGTGACCACCCATAAGATCGACCTGTACAACGCCTGCAAGGATCTGTTTGAGTATTTCGATCCCTATGCACTGCAGTT